>NZ_JBMDJD010000018.1:0-112129 GCF_057809015.1 Pseudomonas sp. FG6 | reverse complement strand
CCTATCCCTTATCGTAAGGGGGAAACGGTGTCCTGTCTTTCATGGGGCTCGTTCAATGGCAATGACTGATGCCGTGGGGCGCCGTACCATGATGGATTATGATCCGCTGGACCGTAAAACCAAGGTTACGGACCCGCTAGGAAGCGTGACCAGCTTTGCTTACGACACGAACAGTAATCTCCTGAGCGTCACTGACGCCAAGAACGGAGTACATGCGTATAGCTACGACGCTCGCGATCGCCGCGTGTCTTACACCGACCCATTGAACGCGACGCAAAGCTATGGTCTCGACGGCCTGGGTAATGTGACGCAGTGGACCGCCCGCAATGGCGTCATCGCCACCTACACCTATGACGCCTTGAATCGGCGCACGCAATCAGCCTTCGGGCAAACCTTAATCGGCAGCGGGCCATCGTTGACAACGCCGGATGCCACAGTTGGCTACACCTTCGATGGTGGGAATCGTCTGACGCAGATCGTGGACACTCAAGGCGGAACGATCACCCGCAGCTACGACAATCTGGATCACCTGCTTAGCGAGACCACCTCCCTAGGCACCGTTTCCTACACCTACGATGCCGCTGATCGTCGCACCAGTATGACGGTGACGGGCCAGCCCGCTGTGAATTACACCTATGACGTCGGCAATCGCCTGACCAATCTCAGTAACGGCAGCCAGAGCGCGGCGTTCACCTACGACGCGGACAACCGTCGTGCCACCTTGACCCTGCCCAACGGGGTGACCGTCAGTTACGGTTACGATAATGCCGGCCAGCTGATCAACCTCAATTACGCCAAGGGCGGCACCAGCCTTGGTAATTTGAACTACGGCTACGACAACGCCGGTCAGCGCGTGCAACTTGGCGGCAGCTTGGCCCGCACCACCCTCCCCGGAGCCGTGAGCACCACCAGCTATAACGCGGCTAACCAGTTGACGGTATGGAGCGGTGCCGCCTTGCTGTATGACGCCAACGGCAATATGACCAGCGACGGCAGCAATACCTACACCTGGGATTCGCGCCAGCGCCTGAGCACGCTCACGGGCACCACGTCCGGCAGCTTCAGTTATGACGCGGCCAACAGACGCAGCCAGAAGACGATTGCCGGACAGACCACCGGCTATGTTTTCGATGGCCTCAACCTGGTGCAAGAGCTGACCAGTGCCGTCCCCCCGACAGTGCAAGCCAACCTCCTCACGGGCGGCCTCGATGAAATATTTAGCCGCACCGAAGCCAGTGGCAGCACTTACAGCTACTTGGCTGATGCACTGGGTTCAACCCAAGCGCTCACCGACAGCAGCGGAGCATCCACCACCCAATACACCTATGACCCTTATGGCCAGACCAGCAGCAGCGGCTCCACCAGTGCTAACAGCCAGCAGTACACCGGGCGGGAAAATGATGGCACGGGGGTCTATTATTATCGGGCACGGTATTACCAACTAGGTTTTGGGCGTTTTATCTCAGGAGATCCGATTGGTCTTGCTGGTGGTATTAATATGTATACCTATGTGGAGGGCGATCCTATTAATAATACTGATCCGCTTGGATTGATGTGCTTTGACTTCGACAGATTTACTAATCAAATTGAGCAGAATCGAGCGGATAGCGCCCTTACTTTGGGAAGTCTTTTAACAACTGAAGCTATTGGAACTATGCCAAAAGCTTCAAGTGAGATCAGAGCTTTAGGTACACCAAAAGGTAAGATCAATCCATGGACTAGCCAATTGAGTCGTTGGTCAGGAAGGTTTAATACCCGAGCCCTGAGAATTATTGGGCGAACACCTTCCATAATGGCTGCGAGTACTGTAGCCACTACCTCGGTAGTGGCAGAAGGCATTTATGATTGGGTGGTGATTGGAAAGTCTGCCTGGGATGCTACTTCCTCAGGTGATTGCGATTGTGGAAAATAATGATATGAGAGCGCATTATGAACGATCCAGATGAAATTGTCCGTGAATTCGCCTTGCAGAGAATTGCGAGTATCTTCAATGTCTCCGTGGACACTCTTAACCCAGATGCCGTGTTTGGGGATGATTTGAGAGCCACCCGCCCTACCGGCCTATTTAAAAGGAATGAGTACGATGAACTTGAAGGCGACATCCTCGATGCTTGTGATAGAAAGAAATACAAAGCAATAAGTTCTGGCAACTTAACCATCCGCACTGTCGACGACTATTGCAACCATATGACTCAATGCTATAAGACAAACCCAAAGGCTGTGATTCAGACATTAAAAATAACCTCACTTAGCTACTAAGCCGGATCTTACTTTTAAGCAGCCGGCATAAGGTGCCTGCTTCGAGCAATGTCGCTTCTATGTTTAGCTTTTCTGAAAAACACAGAATTTAGTTGTGTTGCATCGACCGGTTGAATCCACAGCCGAAAGCGGCCTCTCACGAATAGTCATCGGCCAATCTCGGCCATTTGCGACGGGCATCAATGCCATGGATCCCGATTGTTCCAGTCAAGCAGACCACCCACTGATAACGCGCCCAACGACGTGTTGGTCACTACTTGTCTAATGCGAACAGCATCACGAGCACCCGGAAGGATTCAGGTGACGCCACCGCTTACATCCGGTGGTGTTCCAGCAAAAAGTCCACGAACAACCGCACCCGCGCCGGCATTGCCGAGCCACCTACGAACACCGCATGAATCGGTTCCTGGTCGCCGGGGTTCCAGGCTTCCAGCAGCGGTATCAGATCGCCGCGCAGCAGATCCTCGCTCACGCTGAACTCGCCGATACGCGCAATGCCGGCACCTACTCGCGCGAGTTGTGCCAGTGCTTCACCACTGCTGCATTCGATGTTGCCGCTGACCTTCAGGGAAAACTCTCTTCCGCCGCGGATGAACGGCCAGTTGGGTTCGGCACGCCGGAAGTTGAAGCGTAGGCAGTTCGTAGCAGGTCTTCCGGTTCCTGGGGGATGCCGTGGCGCTGCAGAAGATCCGTCACCGTGCCCAATCACGCGAGCTTTATGGCTCCGCCCTGGATATCGTCACGCGCCATTCGTAAGTCATTAGCGTCCTGGTTGAGCCGGTGAATCATGTTGAGCAACCGTTGGCGTAGCACCTCGTCTTGGAGCTGCTCAGCAGCACGCATCACATCAAGCGCCGCTGCCTCATTGTTGGTGGCAACGACGTCGAGCAGTTTGCGCATGCTTCTTGATGGTCGATTCATCTCCAACTCCCTGGATTTCAGTGACGCGAATCATATGGCCAGAATGTTTCGTCAGTATTTCAGCTGCACGGACTGGCTTGAATCACCGGCTCCGGCTCATGGAAGGATAACCTGAGGGGTCAATTACGCTCGTAGCAACCCGTCATTAGCTAAGCGGCTTGCTCCAGAGCATCCAGCAAACCAAAAAATTTCCAGCGAAAGCTTATGCCGAGCGGCCAAATGGATGATGGGTACTGAAGCTTCGTGAGATTCGCGCATCTTGACGGAGCTGCTTAGCAACACCGGCAGCACAGGTAAACCTTCGGTCAACAACTCATCAACGAGATTTTTTGATGAAGGCTGGTGTGCCCCGTGAACTGGTTGACCACCACCCCTGTTGGCACCGACGCCAGTTTGACCTTTGGTACCGGAATCCGTTGACCCAGCCTACTACGCACAAAACGAGGGTCAGCGCGGCTTTCGATGGTTCAGCCTGGGTCAGCCAGAATCGACCACCCGGGTCAAAATTTAGTCGACGCCTACAACCACGCCCAACAACACCCTGTCGCGACAGCGGGGGCTTGGGCCTTGTCGCGCTACAGTTCTGCCGCGAAGGTCTTGGCTTTCTTCGGCGTGACACCGTACCGTTGCTTGTAGACCTTGATGAAGTGGGAGGTATTTTCATATCCCACCTCCGCAGCCGCGTCGGTGACGGAACATTGGTAGAACGCACAGCGCAGCACATGGCGGATATGGCCAAGCCTCAAGCGCCGTACTCGACCATGGTTCGCGAGTTTTTACAGGGCTTTGAGGCGCGCCTGGTTGCCGTTCCCTAGGCTGGATCAACAAATTTTCAACGCCTGGGCAATCTCGATCACCAGTGCATCACATGCTAATGGGGGCAAAAATGGGGGCAAACCAAAACTTTCTCGGCCTGAAAACACCGCGCTAGAGCCAAGTCAAAATGTTTTTTGGGGATCCCGAGAGCCTTTAAGCCCTCAACCACAGACTGCACGGCAACCGGCGCTACGCGGTCCTCATCAAACGACCGCGCACTCGCAACCCGATCATCACAGGCGACTGCGTCCCGAGTGAGCTTACCGCAGCCGAGCTACATTCTGGTCAATGCAGCCCTGGATCGTGCGCAAAGTATCTCGAGTAATACCCTGCGGGTAGAGACTCTCGGCGATGGTTGCAAACTGGCTGGCTACATCACAAATGCCGTCAATCATCCTACCGGCAACATCCAGGGGCACCTCAGCCTCCTCGGCAAGCCGAAGCATCTGCGCGCGGGTAATCTCCAGGGCCTCGCCCATCACATCCATCTGGTGATATCCGCCTGGCCCCTCGCAGAAGGTCACGTCGTATGCCGGCGCCAGTCGCCACTGGCCACCTTGCGACATGATGTACGCGAAGTTCTTCGGATGATCGTCTCTGTTGTTGAACGCCACATTGAAAACGGCGCGCTCGAAGGCCACCGCCATCTCTCGCACGTCGTTGGTGCACATCTGCGTTGCTCGCAAGAAGTTGACGTAGTCCAACACTCCCGGAGACCGGTAATCGGCACCCGTAAAGGCCGCGAGGCTTTGCATGGGTACGCGCAGGCAATCCTGGCGGTCAAATCGCCTACTGGCAAACGCCGCCAATCCGTTAGGTAGACTGAAATGCTGTGTGTCCGGTGTCTCGATGCCGCATCTGCGCAGGCACTCGGCGTAGACCATTTCGATAGCGCATACCTCGGCATGCTCTTCTCTGGCCGGAAACTTAATCAACCAGGCTTCAAAGCCCGGTGTGACGGCGGTGGTGGATGCGCCGGTCTCGGGGTTGCGATAGACGAGAGCCTTAGGCCTTGCACCTTGAGGCGAGCCCCCCACCAGCAGCAATGTCTGCAGAAACTCGCCACCCTCTCCTTGGAGCACTTGCTGCACTTCAGCCGCAAGCTGTTCCAGCGGGATGTGGACGTCCGATTTTTGCCCTTCAGGCTCCACGGGTTCAAATGTCATGGCGCCCATCGCATTGCTACCGATATAGGCCAGCCGTTCCAGTGAGCCGATACGCGCCGTGGTGAGCCCGCGACGCCTGAACATACGATCCATCAACAGCAGGCCCCACCCGTCTGGCAATGCGTCATAGACAGGTCCTGGCAAATGCAACTGGTGACCCGGAAAATCTCGCCGCAGTTGAGGTCCCTCCAACGGTAGCGCGTAGGAGGACAGCTCCAAGCCCCTTCGCTTGGCTTCATGGCTGTACTCGAACACGATCAGCGGGCGACCGGTCAGCGCGGTCGTAGAGACCAACGTACCCCATTGCCAGCGCTCACCCCAGCCCTCGTAGAAGACGTTCACCTGCTCAAGCATTGCCGGGTTTCCTCTTTATACGAAGACGATTGGCGCTGTTTTCGTAGCGCCGAATGTCCTCGATACTGTCCAGCTTCGGCAGGAACAGACCTTCGAGCTCCTTGGTTCGACCAAGCGCCATCGCCACCCGGACCAGGTTCTCGAACCCGACATTGCGCCCGGCTTCAAGATTGGACACGGTGTTGGTGCCGATGCCAGCACGCCCTGCCAAGTCGGCTTGTGTCATGCCCAGCGCCAAGCGTTCTGTGCGCAAACGATCACAGAGGCGCTTGACCACCTCACTCGGCTTGCTGAAGCTTAAATCCAACATAATGTGTACCGAGCCTGCAATATGCCAGTTAATACCCAAAATTGTAGAGTTAACGCCCATCACTAAGCAACTGGCGTGAACCCCTGATCTTGGGTCTTATGGCTTGAGCGCCGGTCTAGGCCACTCATTCAAAACCACGTCTCCATCTGAATCCCGTACTGCCACACCCCGCCGGCATTGAAATCGGACTTACCGAAAGCATCCGTGGTGCTGTACCGGTCCAGGTCCGAGGACCAATCCATGACGCTGGCGAACAGCCGCAGTTCGGGGCGTGTGAGCAGATCGCCCAGGTCGGGCTTGAAGGTCGGGGCGACGGTGAACTTCCAGAAATTGCCATTGACGGCGTTGCGTTGCAGGTAGCCCTTGGGGTCCAGGTCCATGGTTTGCCAACTCATTTCGTAGGCCATTTCGAAATTGCTGTTGATCGCATTGGCCAGTCGGACGTTCAAAGTCATCCAGCGGTAGTCGTCACCCTGGACGTAGCGGTCCTTGCTCTGTTCGGCCAGCAGACTCGGGCCGATCCGCCACCCCGGGGCGATGGGTGTCTCGCCGTAGAGGGCCAGGCGCAGCGCGCGGGCGTCGTCGATCAGTTCGCCGTCGGCGCCGACGTTCTTGACCTCCGCCCCCAGGCCTTGCCCATAGAGCAACGCCGTCTTGAAGAAGCCTTCCCGGCCGAAGAAGTTCTTCTGGTGGTTGGCCACCATGGTATGCAAGCCGGAATCGGCGGGGCTCAGGCCGGCCTCATTGGTGCGGGTGGCGATGTCGTTTTTCTTCGAACCGATGGCGTTGAACATCCACTGCCACTGCCCGTTATCGAAAAACTGGTTGGAGGTCAGGACGTAGCTTTCCACATCGGCATTGACGCCGCCTTCGCTGAACTCGCCGTAGTTGCGCCCGATCAACGAATAATTCGAGCGCCAGTCCTTGGTCATCTGCACGTCGTAGATACCGCCGCCGGTACCGGCCAGGTAGATGACGTCCGAGTCCAGCCAGTGGATGTCGAAGTTGTCGCGGTCAAAGCGTTTGCCGGCCCACAGGGTGGCGTTTTCGAACATCGGGTTGCCCTTGAACGCGGCGAGGTGATCCAGTTCGGTGAACACCTGGCGCACGTTCAAGTTGCTTTCAGTGGCCGTCCAGTCATTGGAGCTTTCCACGCCGTCGGCGATGGACACGGTGAACTTGGAGCGGGTGCCGTTCTGGGCGTACATCTCCTTGGACAGGTCGATCCGCATGTAGGTGTCGTCCTCGTTGCCGAGTCGCCCGACAGCCCCACCGACAGAACCGGCCGGCGTGGTATAGGGGCCGCCCCGGCCGCCGCCCAGCCCGTCGTTGACCAGCAATCCGGAGCGGGCATAGCCCTTGAAACTGAAGCCGTCGGTGAGGTGCGCGCCGCTGTTCTGTTTTTCCATGCTTTGCTGGCGGGCTTCGAGCGTCGCCAGTCGCGCATCCAGCGTGGGCGCGGCAACGCTCGCCACAGGCGTCGCCGAGGGTTGGGTGGGCGCGGCGAGTTTGAGTTGTTGCAGTTCCCGGGCCAGTGCCTGGGTCTGCTGTTCGGCGGCAGCGGCACGTTTTTCCGCGGCGCTGGCGCGGGCTTCGAACGCGGCCATGCGTTCTTCCAGTGTCGCCGCCTGAGCGGTGGCTGCCGAGGTGCCGAGTACGCCTGCCAGAAGCCAACTTGATGCTTTCTGCATATGGATCTCCCTGTTTTGTTTTTATTTTTCGTTCCCGCGACCCGCCTCCGCGCAGCGTTTTGAATTGTCAAAACCTGCGAAAAAAAGGATGCCTCATCGCAAATACGCTGCTACATTTGGCGATGTTAACGTTAACTTTTCTAAAAACAAAAATAAAGAGGGACCTATGAAACAGCTCAAATCGCTCCTTCCAGCAGTATTGCTCGCCCTTTGCAGCGGGCTTCCCAGCCTTTCCAGCGCGGCTAACCTGACGATCTCCTGCGGCGCGGTGGGTGCCGAACTGCAACTGTGCAAGGAGGCTGTCGACGCGTGGTCGAAACAGACCGGCCACAGCGTCGAAGTGGTTTCCACGCCTAATTCGGCGACCGAAAGGTTGTCGTTCTATCAACAGATCCTCAGTGCGCAATCCAGCGACATCGACGTCATCCAGATCGACATGGTGTGGCCTGGCATGCTCGCCAAGCACCTGATGGATCTGCGTGAGGTACTGCCCGCCAACGCTACCCAAGGCTATTTCCAGGCTCAGGTGGACAACGCCACGGTCAACGGACGGCTGGTGACGATGCCGTGGTTCACCGATTCGGGCCTGCTCTATTACCGCAAGGACCTTCTGGAGAAATACAACAAGCCAGTCCCCCAGACCTGGGAAGAAATGACCGCGACCGCCAGGGATGTCCAACAGGCCGAACGCAGCGCCGGTAACGCCAACGCCTGGGGTTATGTGTTCCAAGGCCGCGCCTACGAAGGCCTGACGTGCAATGCCCTGGAGTGGATCAGCAGCCAGCCGCAAGGTGGCCTGGTCAATGCCCAGGGCGACATCGTGGTCAATACCCCGGCCTCGAAGGCTGCGCTGACATTGGCGAAAAGTTGGGTGGGCGACATCTCTCCGCGCGGCGTACTCAACTACACCGAGGAAGAAGGACGCGGGGTTTTCCAGTCCGGTAATGCGTTGTTCATGCGCAACTGGCCGTATGTCTGGGCATTGGTGCAGAGTCCGGACAGCGTCGTGAAAGACAAGGTCGGCGTCGCGCCCCTGCCCCGTGGCAGCGAAACCGGCACCCACGCCTCCACACTCGGTGGCTGGGGCCTGGCCGTTTCGCGCTACAGCGCCCATCCCAAACTGGCCGCCGAGCTGGTGAGTTACCTGAGCAGCGCCCAACAGCAGAAGCACCGGGCCTTGGTCGGTGCCTATAACCCAGTCATCGAATCGCTCTACCAGGATCCCGAGCTGTTGGCGGCCATGCCTTACTACAGCCAGCTGCACAGCATCCTCAATGACGGCGTCATGCGCCCTGCCGCGATCACCGCCGAGCGTTACCCACGGGTGTCCAATGCGTTCTTCGACCAGGTGCATGGCGTGCTGGCGGGCGAGTTGCCGGTCGATCAGGCCCTGGCCGAACTGGAAAGCGAACTGACGCGCATCAAGCGCCGGAACTGGTAAGCCACAAGGAAGAAAATCACCATGTCTGTCTCCACCGCACTTGCCCCTGATGATGAGTGGGTTCCCCGCGATACACCGGTACAACGCCGACGTGTGCGCGCCGCCTGGCTGTTCCTCGCGCCCATGTTGCTGTGCCTGGCCCTGGTCGCGGCCTGGCCGCTGCTGCGCACTTTCTGGTTCAGCCTGACCGACGCCAGCCTGGCCGATACCGGCGAGGCGACCTTTGTAGGCCTGAGCAATTACCTGTTCCATAGCGGCACCGGCTGGTCGGGCATCCTGGTCGATCCACAGTGGTGGAACGCGGTGCGCAACACCTTGCATTTCACCGCCGTATCCGTGGGGCTGGAGATGGTGTTGGGTCTGCTGGTGGCGTTGCTCTTGAACGCCAAGTTCAGCGGCCGGGCGCTGGTGCGGGCATTGATCCTGATCCCCTGGGCCATTCCAACCATTGTCTCGGCGAAGATCTGGTCGTGGATGCTCAACGATCAGTTCGGCATCATCAACCACCTGATGCTCAGCCTCGGCCTGATCGATGCGCCCCTGGCCTGGACGGCAGACGCGAACCTGTCGATGTGGGCGGTGATCATCGTCGACGTCTGGAAGACCGTCCCGTTTGTCACCCTGTTGATGCTGGCCGCCTTGCAGATGTTGCCCGGCGACTGCTACGAAGCCGCCCGGGTCGATGGCATTCACCCCCTGAAAGTGTTCTGGCGGGTCACGCTGCCGCTGTTGATGCCGGCGCTGCTGGTGGCGGCGATCTTCCGCATCCTCGATTCGCTGCGGGTGTTCGACGTCATTTATGTGCTGACGTCCAACTCGTCGAGCACCATGAGCATGTCGGTCTATGCCCGCCAGCATCTGGTGGAGTTCCAGGACGTCGGCTACGGCAGCGCCGCTTCGACCTTGTTGTTCCTGGTGGTTGCCGTGATCGCCATGGCGTATCTGTACCTCGGACGTCGTCAGCTGGAGGTGCGTTCATGAGCCTGCGCCTGCTGAAGAAAACCCTGCTGCGCCTCGGTTTCTGGAGCCTGATCGGCGTGCTGCTGGTGTACGCGGTGTTCCCGTTCTACTACGCCGTCGTGACGTCGCTCAAGCCGTCCAGTGCCTTGTTCCAGGTGAGCTACTGGATCGCCAATCCCGACTTCTCCAATTACGCCGC
Source organism: Pseudomonas sp. FG6 (assembly GCF_057809015.1). NCBI lineage: Bacteria > Pseudomonadati > Pseudomonadota > Gammaproteobacteria > Pseudomonadales > Pseudomonadaceae > Pseudomonas > Pseudomonas sp. FG6. Next base: position 102,012 of record NZ_JBMDJD010000018.1, on the reverse strand, counting down.
GGTGCTTAACCAGGCTTCGTTCCTGCGGGCGATCGGCAACTCGCTGGTGGTCGCGTTGTGCGTGGTCGCCTTGGCGCTGTTCCTCAGCCTGACCGCCGCCTACGCCTTGGGCCGGGTGAAGTTCCGTGGACGCGGTACGGTGCTGATGCTGGTGCTGGGGGTGTCGATGTTTCCCCAGGTCGCGGTGTTGTCGGGGCTGTTCGAGGTGATCCGTTCCCTGGGGCTGTACAACACCTCCTGGGCGTTGATCCTCAGCTACACGATTTTCACCCTGCCCTTCACCGTTTGGGTACTGACCACGTTCATGGGGCAGTTGCCTCACGAGCTGGAGGAAGCGGCCATCATGGACGGCGCCTCGCCCTGGATCACCCTGATGCGCGTGCTGTTGCCGCTGCTCTGGCCCGCGCTGGTCACCACCGGCCTGCTCGCCTTCATCGCCGCATGGAACGAATTCCTGTTTGCCCTGACCTTCACGCTCACCGACACCCAGCGCACGGTGCCGGTCGCCATCGCCCTGATTTCCGGCGGCAGCTCCCATGAACTGCCTTGGGGCTTGCTGATGGCCGCGTCGGTGCTGGTCACCGTCCCCTTGGTGATTCTGGTGCTGATTTTCCAGCGCCGAATCGTTTCCGGCCTCACCACCGGCGCGCTCAAGGGCTGAGCCCCACAAATACAAGGAACAGCATCGTGATCAAGTTAAAGCTGGACAACGTGAACAAACAATTGGGCGGCATGCGCATTCTGCGGGATGTCAGCCTGGAGATCGCGGCCGGTGAGTTCGTGGTATTCGTCGGCCCGTCGGGCTGCGGCAAGTCAACCCTGTTACGACTGATCGCCGGGCTGGATTCGATCTGCGGCGGCGACCTGCTGATCGATGGGCGCCGGGTCAATGACCTGGAACCGCGCGAGCGTGGAGTCGGCATGGTGTTTCAATCCTATGCGCTGTACCCGCACATGAGTGTCTACGACAACATCAGCTTTGGCCTCAAGCTGGCCAAGACCGAAAAGACCAGCCTACGCGAACGCGTGCTGAAGACCGCACAGATCCTGCAACTGGACAAACTGCTGCAACGCAAGCCAAAGGAGCTCTCGGGAGGCCAGCGTCAGCGCGTGGCCATGGGCAGGGCCATGGCGCGGGAGCCGGACATTCTGTTGTTCGATGAACCCCTGTCCAACCTCGACGCCTCCCTGCGGGTGCAGATGCGCAACGAAATCGCCCGGCTGCATGCGCGCCTGGCGTCGACCATGATCTACGTCACCCACGACCAGGTCGAAGCAATGACCCTGGCCGACAAGATCGTCGTGCTCAACGGCGGTCGCATCGAACAGGTCGGCTCGCCACGTGAACTCTATGAACGCCCGGCCAGTCGTTTTGTCGCCGGTTTCCTGGGCTCGCCGAGGATGAATTTCCTGGCCGCGCACCTGCACACGCCAGGCGAAACCACCGTGGTGCAAGACCCTGTGCTCGGCAAGACCGCCCTGCCCTTCGACAGTTCGGGCCTGGACGCGGATACCCCGCTGAGCTTGGGCATCCGCCCGGAACACGTCGCGCTCAAGGCGGCGCAAGGCAACGCTGGCCTCGCCGTGACGGTGGTCGAATACCTGGGCAGCGAAACCTATGTGCACCTCGATACCGGGCAGGAGGAGCCACTGATCTGCCGCTGTGACGTCCACGCAGGCTGGCGAGTAGGCGACCGGGTCGAGCTGCAACTGGACCTTGCCAATGCGCACCTGTTCGACGCCAACGGTGCGGCGTTGAAACGTCGGCCAACGGCCAATCAGGCCTCGCCCGATGAGGCCAGGCAGCTTCCGGTACGAGCAAACGCCCTATGACTTCGTTCTCGAAAACCACAAGCACTCCAGCACTGTCACCCCTTGAACGGGCGCAGCAAGCCCTGGCGGATGGCCGATCTCGGGTGATCGACGATTATCGCCCCGACTACCACCTGGCCCCACCGGTCGGCTGGATGAACGACCCTAACGGTGTGGTGTACTTCCGTGGCGAGTACCACGTGTTCTACCAATACCATCCCTTCGACGCGAAATGGGGCCCGATGCATTGGGGCCACGCCAAGAGCGCCGACCTGGTCCATTGGCAGCACCTGCCCATCGCGCTGGCGCCGGGCGACGCGTTCGACCGCGACGGCTGCTTTTCCGGCAGCGCAGTGGTGTGCGGCGAGACCCTGGCGTTGATCTACACCGGGCACACCTGGCTGGGAGACGTGGGTGACGAGCGCCAGATCCGCCAGGTCCAGTGCCTGGCCACCAGTGTCGACGGCATTCGGTTCACCAAGCAAGGCGCCGTCATCGACACCCCGCCGCAAGACGAGATCATGCATTTTCGTGATCCCAAGGTCTTGCAGCAGGACGGCTCTTGGTACCTGATCGCCGGCGCGCGGTTGGGCGATACACCACTGCTGCCGCTGTACCGTTCCGCCGACCTGCGCACCTGGGAATTTCTCGACTACGTGTCCAGCGGCCAGGACGGCGATGGCTACATGTGGGAATGCCCGGACCTGTTTCAACTCGATGGGCGCGATGTGCTGTTGTACTCGCCCCAAGGCATGCAGCCGACGGGTCATGAGCGGCTCAACAAGTACCAGACCGGCTATCGTGTCGGCCAGCTCGACAGCCAATGGCACTTCACCGGCGGACCGTTCATCGAGCTGGATAACGGTCACGACTTCTATGCCGCGCAAACGCTGGTGGCCGCCGATGGCCGGCGCCTGGTGTGGGCCTGGCTGGATATGTGGGAAAGCCCGATGCCGAGCCAGGCCCATCACTGGTGCGGCATGCTCGGCCTGCCGCGTGAACTGCAGCTGCACGCCGACCGGTTGAGGATATTCCCGGCGCGGGAGCTGACCGCCCTGCGCCAGGCCCCCTTGTTGAGCGCACCGGCTTGGAATAGGCCGGACAGCCAATGGGTGCCGCAGGTGAAGGGCGACCGGCTCGAAATCCATGCGCACCTGGATCTGCGCGATTGCACCGACGGTCACCTGGGTATCGCCTTGCGTTGCAGTGCCTATGAGCAGGAACAAACCCTGCTCTATTACGATGCCTCGTCGCGGCGTCTGGTGCTCGACCGCAGCCGTTCGGGTGCACAAGTGACCGGCCAGCGCAGCGTGTCGATAGACCCGGCACAAGGAGACTTGCACCTGCGGGTGTTCCTGGACCGCTCCTCTATCGAGGTGTTCGCCGAAGACGGGCGTTTCAGCCTCAGCAGCCGCGTCTATCCGAGGACCGACAGCCTGGGCGTGAAGTTGCTGGCAAATGGGACTGGCGGGCGCGTTTCCATCACCCAGGCCTGGCCCCTGGCCTCGGGATGGTTGTGAACGTCGTCATTCGGGTCGCGAGAAGCCCGGGCCCTGTGTCATGATCCTGCGTCAACCCGACTGGCCTCACCTCGCATGACTTCAGTGAAAGACGTTGCACAGCTGGCCGGCGTGTCCCTGATGACGGTTTCACGAGCGCTCAACAGTCCGGAAAAGCTGAGCCCCGAAACCCTTCAGCGGGTACGTCGCGCCATTGACGAACTGCAATTCGTACCGAGCCTGTCGGCGCGCCGGATGCGCGGCGACAACCTCCAGTCGCGCACCATCGGGGTCTTCGCCCTGGACACCGCCACCACGCCCTTTGCCGTCGAACTGTTGCTGTCCATCGAACAGACCGCACAGCAGGCGGGCTGGAATGTCTTCATCCTCAACCTGCTGAGCAACCCACCCACCGACCAGAACATCGACCTGATGCTGTCGCACCGCCCCGACGGGTTGATCTTCAGCGCGATGGGGTTACGCCAGGTGAGCATTCCGGAGCGTCTGAAGAGCAAGCCGCTGGTCCTCGCCAACTGCGTGGCCGATGACAGTCAACTGGTCAGCTATGTGCCGGATGATGAATCAGGACAGTATCGCGCCGTCCAACACGCGTTGAGCCAGGGTTACCGGCGCCCGCTGTGCATCAACCTGCCTCGTAAAAGCCTCGCCTGGAGCTTGCGGCAAAAAGGCCTGTTGCGTGCCTGCCAGGCATTTGGACTGGCGCCCGACGCCCTGCTGCAATATGACCTTTGCGATCACGATGCCTACGGTGAAACGGCCGCTATTCTCGAACGCCACATCGTCGACGGCCGTCCGCAGTTCGACATCCTGGTCTGCGGCAACGACCGCATCGCCTTTTGCGCATACCAGCTGTTGTTGGCCCGCGGCCTGAACATCCCCAAGGACGTTGCAGTGCTCGGCTACGACAACATGATCGGCATCGCCGAATTGTTCATCCCACCGCTGACCACGGTGCAACTGCCCTACTACGAGATCGGCCGCCAGGCCGCCCGACACCTGATCGAGACCCTGGAGGTGGCCGGCGCCCAACCCGTGGATTGCCCACTGGTGGTCAGGGCGTCGGTATGAACCAGGCAGCGCCTGCTGGCAGGCGCTGAACCTCGTGATCAGGCCACCAGGTCGCTGGCGCTGAAGGTGTTGACACCCACCAACTGGATTTCGAAATCCGCGCCCAGGTCACCGTTCACGTTGCCGTAGAGCACGTGATCGGCGAAGCGCAATTGCCCTGCTCCGGTGAAATCGCTCGTATCGACGAAGCTGAATTTGTTGAACAGCGGCGTCAACATATCCGCATCCAGTTTCGTCAGATCGATTTTATCGCCCTGGAGGCGGTTGAAATCGAGAATGGTGTCGCGGGCGCCGCCGGTACCCAGCTCGTTCAAGGCGCTGAAGACGAATCGGTCAGCGCCAGCACCACCGGTCAAGGTATCGGTGCCAATGCCGCCGACCAACACGTCATTGCCTGCGCCGCCGTCGAGTTGATCATTCCCGGCACCACCGCTCAGCAGGTTGTTTCCGGCATTGCCGATCAACACGTTGTCCAGCTCGTTGCCAGTGCCATTGATGAGCGCCGTGCCGGTCAGCGTGAGGTTTTCCAGGTTGGCGCCCAAGGTCCAGCTCACCGAAGAACGTACGGTGTCGATTTCGCTGGCCAGGGTGCTGGTCTCGGTGACGACGTCCTTGAGGTTGTCGACGATGTAGGTGTCATTGCCGGTGCCGCCGATCAGTGTGTCGGCACCGAGACCACCGTCCAGGGTGTCCGCGCCGTCCAGGCCGTTGAGCACGTTGGCGGCGCTGTTGCCGATCAGGCTGTTGTCCGAGGCGTTGCCCGTCAGGTTGAGCGCGGCGACGCCGAGCAGTTGTCCGTCCTCGACGTTGGCCGACAACGTGTGGCTGACCGTCGTGCGCACCAGGTCGTGGCCTTCATCGGCGAGTTCGGTGACGCTGTCCCCCAGGTTGTCGAGCAGGTAGGTGTCGTTGCCGGCGCCGCCGATCAACGTGTCCTGCCCAAGGCCACCGCTGAGCAGGTTGTTGCCGGCGTTGCCGGTCAGCACGTTGTTCAAGGCGTTGCCAGTGCCGCTGAGGTGGTCGGTGCCGGTTAGCGTGAGGTTCTCCAGGTTCAGGCCCAAGGCCCAGCTCACCGAGGCGCGGACGGTGTCGATTTCATTGGCCAGGGCGCTGGTTTCGCTGACGACGTCCTTGAGGTTGTCAACCACGTAGGTGTCATTGCCCGTCCCGCCGACCAGCGTATCGATACCCAGGCCACCGTCCAGCACGTTGGCCCCGGCATTGCCGGTGATGCGGTTGTTCAGCGCATTGCCGGTGCCGTTGATGTCGCCGCTGCCACTGAGCGCCAGGACTTCGAGGTTGCTGCCCAGGGTGTAGCTGATGGACGAAATGACGCTGTCGATTTCCGTGAGCGACGTGCCGCGTTCGATGACCGTGTCACCGATGTTGTCGACCACGTAGGTGTCATTGCCCGCGCCGCCGTCCAGCTGATCGCTACCGGCGCCACCGTTCAATACGTTGTTAGCGGCATTGCCGATCAACACGTTGTCCAGCTCGTTGCCGGTGCCATTGATGAGCGCCGTGCCGGTCAGCGTGAGGTTTTCCAGGTTGGCGCCCAGGGCCCAGCTGACCGAAGACCGCACGGTGTCGATTTCGCTGGCCAGGGTGCTGGTCTCGGTGACGACGTCCTTGAGGTTGTCGACGATGTAGGTGTCATTGCCGGTGCCGCCGATCAGTGTGTCGGCACCGAGACCACCGTCCAGGGTGTCCGCGCCGTCCAGGCCGTTGAGCACGTTGGCGGCGCTGTTGCCGATCAGGCTGTTGTCCGAGGCGTTGCCCGTCAGGTTGAGCGCGACGACGCCGAGCAGTTGTCCGTCCTCGACGTTGGCCGACAACGTGTGGCTGACCGTCGTGCGCACCAGGTCGTGGCCTTCATCGGCGAGTTCGGTGACGCTGTCCCCCAGGTTGTCGAGCAGGTAGGTGTCGTTGCCGGCGCCGCCGATCAACGTGTCCTGCCCAAGGCCACCGTTGAGCAGGTTGTTGCCGGCGTTGCCGGTCAGCACGTTGTTCAAGGCGTTGCCAGTGCCGCTGAGGTGGTCGGTGCCGGTTAGCGTGAGGTTCTCCAGGTTCAGGCCCAAGGCCCAGCTCACCGAGGCGCGGACGGTGTCGATTTCATTGGCCAGGGCGCTGGTTTCGCTGACGACGTCCTTGAGGCTGTCAACCACGTAGGTGTCATTGCCCGTCCCGCCGACCAGCGTATCGATACCCAGGCCACCGTCCAGCACGTTGGCCCCGGCATTGCCGGTGATGCGGTTGTTCAGCGCATTGCCGGTGCCGTTGATGTCGCCGCTGCCACTGAGCGCCAGGACTTCGAGGTTGCTGCCCAGGGTGTAGCTGATGGACGAAATGACGCTGTCGATTTCCGTGAGCGACGTGCCGCGTTCGATGACCGTGTCACCGATGTTGTCGATCACGTAGGTGTCATTGCCTGCGCCACCGTCCAAGGTGTCCGCACCGCCCTGGCCATTGAGCACGTTGGCGGCGCTGTTGCCGAGCAGGCTGTTGTCCGAGGCGTTGCCCACCAGGTTGATCGCGGCGACGCCCAGCAGTTGCCCGTCCTCGACGTTGGCCGACAGCGTATGGCTGACTGTCGTGCGCACCAGGTCGCGGCCCTCGCTGGCCAGTTCGATGACGCTGTCGCCCAGGTTGTCGATCAGGTAGGTGTCGTTGCCAGCGCCGCCGATCAACGTGTCCTGGCCGAGACCACCGTTGAGTAGGTTATTGCCGGCGTTGCCGGTCAGCACGTTGTTCAGGGCATTGCCGGTACCATTGAGGTGGTCCGTACCGGTCAGCGTGAGGTTTTCCAGGTTGGCGCCCAGGGTCCAGCTCAAAGAGGCGCGCACCGTATCGATTTCGCTAGCCAGCGTGCTGGTTTCACTGATGACGTCCATGAGGCTGTCGACTACGTAGGTGTCGTTGCCAGCCCCGCCGATCATCGTGTCGTTGCCGGCGCCCCCATCCAGAACGTTGCCCAGCGCATTGCCGATCAGCGTGTCGTTGTTGACCGAACCCACGGCGTTTTCGATCTTGGCACCGTAAGCAATCGCCAACCCTTCGTTGAAGGCGGCCCCGGTCTTGTTATTCATGAAGGTCTGGCCGATTTTGCTGAACTGGCCTTCATTGAGGTTGATGCGGACCGCGTTCGCCTGGTTGCTCGCGTCGATGGTGTCTATGCCGCCCGCGTCCCAGATCGTTTCGAAAACCGACTGGTTAGTGTTCCAGCTATAGGTGTTGTTACCCGTCTGCCATTGGGTGTTTGCGCCGTAAAGACTCTGGATGGCCGCGATGTCCAGCAGCATGGGCGTGGTGGGCTCATAAGAGTACGCGTTGTTGTAGCTCATGATCGTGTAGCGCACGTCATCGAACTGGGCAGAGAGCAACGTAGGGTTGGTCAGGCCGGCGTCGAATGGATGCTTGAGGCCCAACGCATGGCCGATCTCATGCATGAAGACCAGGTAGTCGTAGGAGCCCTCGTCAGGTGTCGGGTCGTTGGTGACGGGCCCCAACCAGACGTCGCCAGCACTGGCCGACCTGTCAGGGAAATAGCCCCAGGCTGCGATGTTGCTATCCATCCATTGATAGCCGCCAAATCGCAGGTCCCCGACGTTGGTGGAGGACTCAGTCACTTGCGTGAACTTCAGGTTGGCGACCGAGCTCCACGCGCCAAGCGCGCCGGTGATGCCGTTCTGTTGTGCCGAGGTCAGGGCGTAGTCGAACAGGTCTTCTCTTTCATCGCTGTAGTACCTGGAGAATTGGGAACTGGCAGTGATGAAGCTGTACGTCAGGGACGTACCCGTAAGCGCGTCTCCCGTCCAGTAAGTACCATAAAGCAAGCTGTTGACCTGAGCATTAGCGGTCAGCTTTGCATACGAAATGGATGAGTAACCTGTTGGACTGGGCATACGAGCTTCCTATGAGCAATCTGCGGCCTTTCCAAGGTGCGGCCGCTGCAAGTGATTCATTCTTCACGAAAAGGGCGACAGTGATATCATTTTGACGTCAAACTTTCAATCACTGTCCAAAACCTATGGCATCACCAGCCATTCATTGGCTTGGCGAATATCCCCATCCCCCAATCTTCCACTCCAGCGATGCAGGACGAGCAAGCTGGTGACGAACTTGTATTGGGACTGGTAAAAATCGCGTCGGGCGCGAAATTCTTCCTTGATGCTGTCCAGCACATCCACGGCGTTCTTGACGCCGTACTCGAAGGCTTTCTCGGTGGCGATGCGTGATTTTTCGGCGGACTCCAGCGCCCGCCGCGTTGCCTTGATCCGGCTCAGCTCGGTCACCATGCCCAGATAAGCGGTGCGGGTTTGCTTGATGACCTGGCGGCGCATGGCCTCCAGCTCCTGCTCGGCGGCGTCCTTGTCGCTTTCGGAGCTCGACACGCGCGCGCTCGTGGAACCGCCACTGTAGAGCGGCATTTGCAAGTCGAGAGACGCAACGAGGTTGTCCGAGCGAGGCGCCAGCGCGCCTTCATAGCCGATATCACTGCGTTGCGCCGTCAAGTTCAGCCCCAAGCGCGGCAGATGACCGGCCTTGGCCTCCCCCATCGCCGCATCGGCGGCGCGCACACTGTGCTCGCGGGCATGCAGTGCCGGGTTGCTGTCGAGCGCGGTCTGCACCCAGTAATCCTGCGCCTGGGCGGGCAGGCTGAAGGCCGGGTTGTCGCCAATGCGCTTGAACGGCTCCTGGACATCGCGGCCCACCAGTTCGGAAATCGCCTCGCGACTGACCTTGACCTGGTTGTCGGCTTCGATTTCATCGGCCTTGAGCGCATCTACGCGCGCCTCCAGGTCAAGTACGTCGGTCACCATCGCCATCTGGCGTGCGTACAGGGCATTGACCCGCTTGAGGTTGTGCTCGGTGGCGTCCCGCTCGCTGCGCACCAGGGACAACTCATCTTCAGCCGCCAGGACAGCGAAGTAGCGCTCCGACAGGTCGATACCGGCTTGCACTCGGGTGTCATCAGATTCGTATTGGCTCTGTCGGGCTAGCTCGACGTACTTCTGGTAGCTGCGCCAGACCTGCGGGTCATAGATCACTTGATTGAGCATCATCGCCACGCGCCGACCGTTGTATTGGATACGGCTCAGGTCGTCGTCGCGCCGGCTGCGGTTGACACTGCCGCTGGCATTGAGCTGCGGCAGCAGTTGGCCAAGGGCGGCCCGCTCTTTGCCCTCGCCACTGCGGGTCAAGGCCTGCGCCCGTAGCACGCGCGGGTCAGCGGCCTGCGCCTCTTGGTGCAATTGCCACAAATCCATGTAGGGCACCGCTGCGCCAGTCTCGGCCAGGACGCACACGGGCAGGACAGCCAGGCAGGCCGCAAACAGAGCCTTCATGTCAGTCCTCGATCAACGAACGGGCAAACGCGTTGCTGGCAGGCTGCATCAAGTATTGCAACAGCGTCCGCGCCCCAGTGTTGATCAGCACTTCGACCGGCATCCCCGGCACCAGAGTGAGCTCACCCAATGCCTGGCGCCCCTTGTCGGTCAGGGCGACGCGCGTCAGGTAATAGGCGGTACCGGTGTCCTTGTTGGTCAGGCGATCGGCGGATATCTGCACCAGTTGCCCTTCGATGACCGGTGTCGTGCTGCTCTTGAAGGCACTGAAGCGGATAGCCGCCGACTTGCCCAGCGCGATGCGGTCGATGTCCAACGGTGACACCTGGGCCTCGACGATCAGTTCCTCGTTGGCCGGGACGATGTCCAGCAGCGCAGAGCCGGGGGTGACCACTGCACCCAAGGTGTGCACGTTCATGCCCATGACCCTGCCCGACTCGGGCGCGAGGATATCGGTGCGCTGGTCACGGTCCTGCAACGTGGCCAGTCGCTCGCGCAGTTCGTACACCTTGGTCCGGGCGTCACCCAGCAGACCGGCGACTTCGCTGGCAAACGTCTTTTTCAGCTGCATGATCTTCAGCCGCGCTTCATCGACATGGACCCGCGCTTGTGCAATCGAGGACTGGGTTTCGGCGATCTCGGTCTGCAGGCGAGAGAGGCTGCGCTCCTGCTCGCGCAAACGTTGCTTGTCGACGAATCCTTCGGCCAGCAATGCCCGCAGATCGACGATCTCTTCCTCGTAGGAAGCCGCCAACATCTGCTTGCTGGCGATAATGGCCTTGAATCCGCGAATCTGTTCGTCGAACTGTCCGATCGTCTTCTCTTGCAGGCCGATTTCACCCAATAACGAGGTGCGCCGCGCCTGGAAGATTCGCGCCTCACTGTCGCGAGCCTCCCGCACACGCGGGTCCGCCGGATCCAGTGACGGCACGGCCAGCGGCTCCGGCAGCGCGTCACGCTCAGCCTCCAGCCGGGCCTGCAGTTCGAGCGCAGCAATCAGCTGACTGCGCATGGCTTCCATTTCCGAACGTGCCTGGGTGTTGTCGAGCACCATGAGCACATCGCCGGCCTTGACCAGGTCACCATCGCGCACGCGCAGTTCACGCACGATGCCACCTTCCAGGTGCTGCACGGTCTTGCGATAGCTCTTGACCGTGACCACACCCGGCGCAAGTGCCGCGCTGTCGAGCGGCGCCAGGCTGGCCCAGCCGCCGAACAGGCCAAAGGTCACCAACAGCATGAGGTATCCGATACGCCGTACCGGTACATCATCGACGGGCAGTAGAGACGTATTGGCGGATGAGTGCTTACTGTTTTGCATTGAATGGGTTATCCGCTTCTTACGGTTGAATCGCAGTCGCCGCGGGGGCGGTCGGCGCAGCACTCTGCAGGCGGGCCAGGACTTTGTCCCGCGGCCCGAACAGGCTCAGCTCGCCTTGATTGAGCACCAGCAGCTTGTCCACCTGCGCCAGCACGGCGGGTCGATGGGTAATGACAAATACCGTGGCCCGGCTTTCCTTGAGCTTGCGCAGGGCCTGGGCGAGCATTTTTTCCCCGGCGTCATCCAGATTGGAGTTCGGCTCGTCGAGCACCACCAGGCGCGGTTCACCGTATAGGGCACGGGCCAGACCGATGCGCTGGCGCTGGCCCCCGGACAATCCGCCGCCATTGGCGCCAATCACCGTGTCGTAGCCCTCGGGCAGTTGCAACACCAGCTCATGGACACCGGCCATCCGCGCAGCGGCGACCACCGCTGGCGCATTCGCCGCGCCAAAGCGCGAGATGTTCTGGCTGATGGAGCCCTCGAACAGTTCGATGTCCTGTGGCAGGTAACCGATGTACTGGCCTAACTCGTCCCGCCGCCATTGACTGATGTCCGCCCCGTCCAGGCGCACGGTGCCGCTCAGGCTGGGCCAGATCCCCAGAAGCGCCCTGGCCAGGGTCGACTTTCCGGCGCCACTGGGACCGATGATGCCGACGATCTCACCCGCCGGCACCTGGAAGTCCAGCCCGCGAATAATCGGCTTGCGCCCCTTGGGCGATCCCACCGAAAGCTGCTCCACGCGAATCGCTCCCGCGGGCGCCGGCAACGACATGCGCTCGGGTTCTGCGGCGACCTCGATCAACAACTCCCGCAGCCGGGCATATTGCGAACGTGCACCGAGAAAGCCATTCCAGACGCCGATCAACTGATCGATCGGGGCCAGTGCACGCCCGAGCAGAATGGACCCGGCGATCATCAGCCCGGGCGAAATTTCGTGATTGATCGCCAGGTAGGCCCCCAGGCCCAACACCAATGATTGCACGACCTGGCGGGAGGTCCTCGACACCGCTGAGACGGTCCCGGCGCGATCACTGGCCAGGCTTTGCAGCACCAGGATCTTGTGGATACGCCCACTCCAGAGCTGGCGCAGGCTGCCCAGCATACCCATGGACTCGATCACTTCGGCATTGCGCAGGCTTTTGTTGGTAAACGCGTTGACCGCCATCTGCTCACGATTGGCGGCCTGCAGCGGCGCACGCGCCAGCTTTTCATTGATCAGCGCCAAGCCCCCCAGCATCAGCGCACACAACACCCCCATCCAGCCGTACCAGGGATGAAACATGAACATGACGGCCAGGTAGATCGGAATCCACGGCGTGTCAAAGAACGCAAAGAGGCCGTTGCCCGTCAGGAACTGCCGCAAGCTGCCCAGATCGCTCAAGGGCTGCGCCGTGGCGTTCATGCCACTGGTATTGAGGGCCTGCTTGAAACTGGCGTCGAACAGGCGCGCGCCCAGCAACGTATCCAGGCGGGTACTGACACGCACCATCACCCGCGAACGTACCCACTCCAGCCCCCCCATCGTGGTCATCAACAGCAGCATGATCAGCGTGAGCATCAACAGCGTCGACAGACTGGCGCTGCCTACCGCACGGTCATAGACCTGCAGCATGTAGAACGAGGGAACCAGCATCAGCAGGTTGACGAAAAAACTGAAAAAACCGACGGACAGAAAACTGCCTTTGCAGACGGCAAGGGCGTCTTCAAGTTCGGTTCGCAGATGGGCTGACATGGTTCAATACCGCTCGCGCTAGGAACTACCCGCGCTATATCGGCAGGCCTCTTGGGTTCTGAAGACCGACGCGCATTCATTGGCTGCAATCAACAGGCACCGTCCCAGGGTCGACAGGATGATCTATACCTTCATCCATGCGCAATCGTTGCCGCAGTTTCCCCTTGGCAAGCCAGCCTCGGGCAGACGTCGCATTGCAAAAGACGCAGGCCGGTGAAAATCACCGCTGCACAGCGCCGCGCACACGTAGAATGGCCGACTTTTTTTCAATGCCTGAAGTAGTGATCATGAACCCGATTACCCGCGTCTTTAACGTTTCCACCCAGGCACTGTGCGCGTTGTGCCTGTGCCTGTCGCTGCAGGTGGTCAACGACGCCCGGGCTGACTCGCCAGTGATCGAGCTGCATATGCTCGACGCCCCGCCACTGACATTCATCAACGACCCGAGGGGGCACGGAATCGTCGGCGATGTCGCCATGGCCGCCATGACCCGGGCCGGTTACACCGCGACGATCCATGTACTGCCTTGGGCCAGGGCCCAGAAACATGTCAGCGAAGGACAAGATCACCTTATTACGCCCCTGTCGCGTATACCCGGGCGCGAGGAGCGCTTCACCTGGATTGCCTCGATCATGCCGATGGAGCGGGCATTTTTCAGCCTGGACCAGCACGTCGACAGTTTTGCCCAAGCCAAGGAGATGTACCACAAGATCGGGGTCGGCCTGGGCAGCGCGCAAGAGGAGATCCTGCGTACCGAGGGTTTCAGCAATGAACAGATCTACACGCTGGCCATCGGTGACAACCCCGCCCAGTTGCTCTTGATGGGGCGCATCGATGCATGGTTCAACGGCGTCCCGGAGAGCCGGTACATCTGGCCAAAGGTGTCCAAGCGCAAGCTGGTCATGAGCCCAGTGGGAAGCAACGCCGATCTGTACCTGGCCTGCTCCAGGCAATGCTCCGGGAAAATGGTCGAGGACTTGCGCAACGCTGTCGAAGCCTTGCGCCAGGAAGGCGCGATCAAGCGGATTCATGATATCTATCTGCCGGACTAGACACGTCCGCAGGGGACCCGCATCTTCCCGCGCCCCCAGAAAAAGTTGTTAGCCTCCTAACGAAAGCCCCGTTCTAGAGGCCTCGTCGATGGCTTATATCATTCCGAATGATAGTTACCTTCGCTTCATTCGATTCGTTCCCCTGCACCCCGCCACGCATCATCCGCCCATTCTCATTAAAATTGGCGGATGCTATCCATGGAACATTCACTTTCAACCTTGCGTTTTCCCCTCGCCCTTATCGCAGTGCTGGTGATGAGCGCCTGCGGCAAGACACCCGACTCGGCAGCTTCCATGCCGCCAGCCAAAGTCAGCGTAGCCAAGGTACTGGAGCAGCCAGTCAACGAGTGGGACGAATTCACCGGTCGCCTGGAAGCCCCGGAAACCGTTGAGATCCGTCCACGCGTCTCGGGGCAGATTGACGAAGTGGCCTTCACCGAAGGCGCACTGGTCAAAAAAGGTGATCTGTTGTTCCAGATCGACCCTCGCCCTTTCCAGGCTGAAGTGCGTCGTCTCGAAGCCCAACTGGCCCAGGCCCGAGCCACTGCCACCCGCAGCGAGAACGAAGCCCAGCGTGGCGAGCGCTTGCGCTTGAGCAATGCCATTTCCGCCGAACTGGCCGACTCGCGCACCAGCGCCGCCCAGGAAGCCCGCGCCGCCGTCGCAGCCATCCAGGCGCAACTGGACCTGGCCAAGCTGAACCTGAGCTTCACCCGGGTCACCTCGCCCATCAGCGGCCGTGTCAGCCGCGCGCAGATCACCGCCGGCAACCTGGTGACCGCCGACATCACGTCGCTGACCAGCGTCGTCTCCACCGACAAGGTCTACGCCTACTTCGACGCCGACGAACGCGTCTTCCTCAAGTACACCCAGCTCGCCCGCCAGGGTCAGCGCGGCCAGGCCACGCCGGTCTACATGGGCCTGTCCAACGAGGACGGCAATCCACACCTGGGCCAGATGAACTTCATCGACAACCAGGTCAACCCGCAAACCGGCACCATCCGCGGCCGTGCCGTGTTCGACAACAAGGACGGCGCCTACACCCCAGGTCTGTATGCCCGCTTGAAACTGGTGGGCAGCGGCACGTATTCGGCGGTGCTGATCAACGACGAAGCCGTGGGCACCGACCTGGGCAAGAAATTCGTCCTGGTGATGGACGCCGAGAACAAGCCTGCCTATCGCGCCGTCGAGCTGGGGCCGAAGATCGAAGGCCTGCGCATTGTGCGCAACGGCCTGAGCAAGGACGACACCATCATCGTCAAGGGGCTGCAACGGGCTCGCCCAGGTGCGCCTGTCACACCTGAAACCATACCGATGGCCAGCGACGCGACCCTCGCCGCCCTGGCACAACAACGCAAGGCACTCGAAGCCAGCAACCTGCCCCAAGTCGCGCCTTCCAAGGCCGTCTCCGGTGCGGCCGGCAAACTGGCCGTTGCGACCCCACGCGGTTAAGGGACTGAATCCAAGATGAAATTTTCCCAGTTCTTCATTTCACGGCCGATCTTCGCAGCGGTGCTTTCGCTGCTGATCCTGATCGCCGGCGCCATCTCGCTGTTCCAGCTACCGATCAGCGAATACCCGGAAGTCGTGCCGCCGACCGTGGTCGTGCGCGCCAACTTCCCGGGCGCCAACCCCAAGGTCATCGGCGAAACCGTCGCCGCGCCCCTGGAACAAGCCATCACCGGTGTCGAGAACATGCTGTACATGTCCTCGCAATCCACCGCTGACGGCAAGATCACCCTGACCATCACCTTCGCCCTGGGCACCGACCTGGACAACGCCCAGGTGCAGGTGCAGAACCGCGTCACCCGGACGGAGCCCAAGCTGCCCGAAGAAGTGACCCGGATCGGCATCACGGTGGACAAGGCCTCGCCCGACCTGACCATGGTTGTGCACTTGACCTCGCCGGACCAACGCTACGACATGCTCTACCTGTCCAACTACGCCCTGCTCAACATCAAGGATGAGCTGGCGCGCCTGGGCGGCGTGGGTGACGTACAGCTGTTCGGCATGGGTGACTACTCCCTGCGAGTCTGGCTGGACCCGAACAAGACCGCTTCGCGCAACCTGACCGCCACCGACGTGGTCAACGCGATTCGCGAGCAGAACCGCCAGGTCGCCGCCGGTGCCCTGGGTGCGCCGCCAGCCCCCAATGCCCAGGCCTTCCAGCTGTCGATCAACACCCAAGGTCGCCTGGTGGATGAGGAAGAGTTCGAGAACATCATCATTCGCGCTGGCCAGAACGGCGAGATCACTCGCCTGAAAGACATCGCGCGGGTCGAACTGGGCTCCAGCCAATACGCCCTGCGCTCGCTGCTGGACAACCAGCCGGCGGTGGCAATCCCGATCTTCCAGCGCCCAGGCTCCAACGCGATCCAGATCTCCAACGACGTCCACGCCAAAATGGACGAACTGAAGAAGAACTTCCCGGCGGGGATGGACTACAGCATCGTCTATGACCCGACGATCTTCGTGCGCGGTTCCATCGAGGCGGTGGTCCACACCCTGTTCGAAGCGCTGATTCTCGTGGTGCTGGTGGTGATCCTGTTCCTGCAGACCTGGCGCGCCTCGATCATCCCGCTGGTGGCGGTGCCGGTCTCGCTGATCGGTACGTTCGCCGTGATGCACCTGTTCGGCTTCTCGCTCAACGCCCTGTCGCTATTCGGCCTGGTATTGGCCATCGGTATCGTGGTGGACGACGCCATCGTGGTGGTGGAGAACGTCGAACGTAATATCGGCCTCGGGCTCACGCCGGTGGAAGCCACCAAGCGCGCCATGAGCGAAGTGACCGGCCCGATCATCGCCACGGCGCTGGTGCTGTGTGCGGTCTTCATACCGGCCGCGTTCATCAGTGGCTTGACCGGCCAGTTCTACAAGCAGTTCGCCCTGACCATTGCCATTTCCACGGTGATCTCGGCGTTCAACTCGCTGACCCTGTCGCCAGCGCTGGCGGCGGTATTGCTCAAGAGCCACGACGCGCCCAAGGACCGTTTCTCCAAGTTCTTGGACAAACTCCTCGGCAGTTGGCTGTTCCGTCCGTTCAACCGCTTCTTCGACCGTGCCAGCCACAGCTACGTGGGGGCGGTAGGCCGCGTGATCCGCAGCAGCGGCATCGCCCTGTTCGTCTATGCCGGCCTGATGGTATTGACGTTCTTCGGTTTCTCCAACACCCCGACCGGTTTCGTGCCCGGCCAGGACAAGCAATACCTGGTGGCTTTCGCGCAACTGCCGGACGCGGCGAGCCTGGACCGCACCGAAGATGTGATCAAGCGCATGTCCGACCTGGCCCTCAAGCAGCCGGGTGTTCAGAGCGCGGTGGCCTTCCCTGGCCTGTCGATCAACGGCTTCACCAACAGCCCGAACGCCGGCATCGTGTTCGTGACCCTCAAGCCTTTCGATGAGCGCAAGGACCCGAGCCAGTCGGCCGGCGCTATTGCCGGGGCCTTGAACGGTCAGTTCTCGCAGATCCAGGAAGCCTACATGGCGATCTTCCCACCGCCGCCGGTACAGGGCCTGGGTACGATCGGTGGTTTCCGCCTGCAAATCGAAGACCGGGGCAACCTGGGCTACGACGAGCTGTACAAAGAAACCATGAACATCATCGTCAAGAGCCACAGCGTGCCGGAACTGGCCAACCTGTTCACCAGCTACACCGTGAACGTGCCCCAGGTCGATGCCGCCATCGACCGCGAGAAAGCCAAGACCCACGGCGTGGCCGTCAGCGACATCTTCGACACCCTGCAGATCTACCTGGGTTCGCTGTATGCCAACGACTTCAACCGCTTCAGCCGCACCTACCAGGTCAACGTCCAGGCCGAGCAGCAGTTCCGTCTCGAATCGGACCAGATCGGCCAACTCAAGGTGCGCAACAACCGTGGCGAGATGATCCCGCTGGCGACCTTCATCAAGGTCAGCGACACCTCTGGGCCTGATCGCGTGATGCACTACAACGGCTTCATCACCGCTGAGATCAACGGTGCCGCCGCCCCCGGCTACAGCTCCGGCCAAGCCGAAAAAGCCATCGAAAAACTGCTCAAGGAAGAATTGCCCAACGGCATGACCTACGAGTGGACCGACCTGACGTACCAGCAGATCCTCTCGGGCAATACCGCGTTGTTCGTGTTCCCACTCTGCGTGCTGCTGGCGTTCCTGGTGCTCGCGGCGCAATACGAAAGCTGGAGCCTGCCACTGGCGGTGATCCTGATCGTACCGATGACATTGCTGTCGGCCATTACCGGGGTGATTCTCTCCGGCGGCGACAACAACATCTTCACCCAGATCGGCTTGATCGTACTGGTGGGGCTTGCCTGCAAGAACGCGATCCTGATCGTCGAGTTCGCCAAGGATAAACAGCTGGAGGGCATGAGCCCGCTGGCTGCGGTCCTGGAAGCGTGCCGCCTGCGTCTGCGGCCGATCCTGATGACCTCCGTGGCTTTCATCATGGGCGTGGTGCCCCTGGTGTTCTCCAGCGGCGCCGGTGCGGAAATGCGCCATGCCATGGGTGTCGCGGTGTTCTCCGGGATGCTCGGCGTGACCTTCTTCGGCCTGCTGCTGACCCCTGTGTTCTATGTACTGATCCGTAACTTCGTCGAGCGCAGCGAGGCCCGCAAGGCGGCCCGGGCTTTGAAACTGGAGGCGCAACAATGAGTTTGAAAGCGTTCGTGCCGAGCTTGCTGGTATTGGCCTTGAGTGCTTGTGCCGTAGGCCCGGACTACAAGGCACCGCAAACGGAGGCGGCAAACATCACCACCGCCACCGACGGTGCCGCCGGCCAGAAGAATTTCGACCGTGCCCGTTTCGAAGGCGTCTGGTGGCAGCAGTTCGACGACCCGACCCTCAATGCGTTGGTGACCCGTTCCCTGGACGGCAACCGTGAATTGCGCGTCGCCTTCGCCCGCTTGCGGGCGGCCCGGGCGATTCGCGATGACGCCAGCAATGACGCCATGCCAACCATCACCAGCCGCGCCAGCAGCAACCTGGGCAAAGGCCAGATCCCCGGACAGACCACTGACCGGGTCAACACCGAGCGCTACGACCTGGGCCTGGACATGGCCTGGGAAGTGGATCTGTTCGGACGCATCCAGCGCAACCTGGAAGCCACCGACGCCGATCAGCAGGCGGCCGAAGCCGACCTCTACCAATTGCAGGTGACTATGATCGCCGAACTGGTGGACGCCTACGGTCAACTGCGCGGCGCCCAGCTGCGGGAAAAGATCGCCCTGGCGAACCTCCAGAACCAGCAGGACTCGCGCAAGATCACCGAAAGCCTGCGTGATGCCGGCGTCGGCGATCAGCTCGATGTGGTGCGCGCCGATGCGCGCCTGGCGGCGGTGGAAGCCAGCGTCCCGCAATTGCAGGCCGAACAGGTGCGCCAACGCAACCGCATCGCCACCTTGCTGGGCGAGCGCCCGGACAAACTGAGCGTGGACCTGAGCCCCAAACAGTTGCCGGCCATTGCCAAGGCACTGCCCATCGGTAATCCGGGTGAACTGCTGCAACGTCGTCCGGACATTCTCAGTGCCGAACGCCAGTTGGCGGCCGCCACGGCGCGCATTGGCGTAGCCAAGGCCGACTTGTTCCCCCGGGTCAGCCTCAGCGGCTTCCTGGGGTTCACCGCCGGACGCGGTTCGCAGATCGGTTCCTCGGCCGCCAACGCCTGGGCGCTGGGCCCGAGCATCACGTGGGCCGCCTTCGACCTGGGCAGCGTGCGAGCCCGCTTGCGCGGTGCCAATGCCGAAGCTGACGGCGCGCTGGCGACCTACGAACAGCAAGTGCTGCTGGCCCTGGAAGAATCGGAAAATGCCTTCAGCGACTACGGCAAGCGCCAGCAACGCCTGATTTCGCTTATCCGCCAGAGCGAATCGAGCCGCGCCGCCGCTGACCTCGCCCAGATTCGCTACCGCGAAGGCACCGTGGACTTCCTCGTCCTGCTCGACGCCCAACGTGAACGCCTGGCCGCCGAAGACACCCAGGCCCAGGCCGAAGTGGACCTGTACCGCGGCATCGTCGCGATCTACAAGGCCCTCGGCGGAGGCTGGCAGCCGGAAACCGTCGCCAGCAACTGATCCCCCTTCCCAACCGAGCTCCTTTGGTTGGCCGCAACCAACCAATTGTTTGCCCCGCGTTCCATTGGACGCGGGGCTTTTTTGGTTTATCACTGACGGCTGATTTCCACGTTCCCCTGTGGAGTTGCCCTATGGAATTACCCTGTGGGAGCAAAGCTTGCTCGCGATAGCGCCGAGTCAGCCTGCATCACTGTTGCCTACACAGCCGCCATCGCGGGCAAGCCTGGCTCCCACATCACCGGTGTTTAGTTCAAGTTCCTGTGGAGTACGCAAATACTCACAAGGTTTGACTCAGGCGCCCGCCTGGCCGAAGCTGGCGACAACTCACGCTTCTGGTTATGGATTACCTGCATGCCCTCGTCTCGCCGCTATCTGCTGCTCAGCCTGTTCGTCCTGTTGGTGCTCGGTCTTGTCGCGGTGTGGCTGCGCAGCACTACCCCCCAGATCCCCGAGGCGATCAAGCGTGGCTACAGCGAAGCTCTGGAGCAGGCACGCAACGGCCAGCCGGGCGCGGCGCGGGTGCTCTATCAACAACTGGGGCGCCCGGATCTGTCGCCCAAGCGCCGTGTGTGGCTGCACGCCGAACTGCCCAACTACCCCAGCCCGCAAGCCTTGAAACTGGCCGACGCCGACCTGCACAGCGCCTCGCCGGAGGTGCGTCGCGCCGCCATCGGCAGCATTGTCGGGCTGGTGCCGACGGGGCAGCGCAGCCTGCTGCTGGGTCCGCTGCTCGATGACGACGACCAGACCGTGCGCTTCGCCGCCGTCAACGCACTGCTGGGCTTGTCTCCCGATGACCTGGGTTTGTACTTCGGCGCGATGCAGCTGGCGATCGACACCTGGGAGCAGGTGCTGGAGGACAGCCCGCCAAGCGCCGACACCTTTTATCAGCTCGCCCGCCTGCACCTGCACAACGCCGAACTGACGAAAGCCCAGCAAGCATTGGACCAGACCCTACGCCTGCAACCGGACAACCTGCCGGCGCTGGTGATGCAGATCGAAGTGTTGGATAAACAGGGCCAGGGCGATGCCGCGCGACAATTACTCGCCCGCCAGTTGCAAACCCAGCCAGACTCAGCTTATCTGCAACATGCCTTGGGCCTGTGGCTGTTGCAGCATGGCCAGGGCGAATATGCCGTGCTCGGCCTGGCCAAGGCCGTGGAACTGGAGCCGCAGAACAGGCATTACCGCTATGACCTGGCGACCACCCTGCACGCCGAACAGGAGCTGGAAGCGGCGCAAAAGCAGCTGGAGGAAATCGTCCAGCGCTACCCAGCCGATCGCAAGGCACGGGTCACCTTGATCAACTACTGGAAGGAAACCGGGCAGTTGCAGAATGTACAGATCCTGCTGGCCAAGCTCGAACAACTCAACCCCGACGACCCGGCGCTGCAGCAAGGCCTGTAGCCGTCGGCCCCTGCCGGACACAAGATCCGAGACGTGCACCCGTGCGCGTTTTGGCAACGCAGGCGGAACCGCCGCCACCGCCAGGGGTCAAGGTGTTCAGGCAGTTCTTTTTTCAGGCATGTTGCAGCCTGCTGCCCACTTTCCCCGTCACAAGAGGGCTGTTTTTGTCTACGTCTAATGAGTTGATCAGTGCTAAAGCCGCCACCGGCGTCGAAGGGCTGGACGATATCCTGTGCGGTGGCCTGTCCCGCGGCCACGTGTTCCTGCTGGAAGGCGAACCCGGGACCGGCAAGACCACGGTGGCGTTGCAGTTCCTGCTGGCCGGCGCCAAGGCTGGCGAGCGCTCTTTGTACATCACACTCTCGGAAACCGAACGCGAATTGCGCCAGGGCGCCGCGTCCCACGGTTGGACCATCGACGACGGCGTGCATATTTTCGAGCTGACACCGCCCGAAAGCCTGCTCAATGCCGAACACCAGCAGAGCCTGTTGTATTCCTCGGACCTGGAACTGGGGGAAGCGACCCGGCAGATCTTCGAGGTGGTCGAACGCGTCAAGCCAACCCGCGTGGTGCTCGACAGCCTGTCGGAGATCCGCCTGCTGGCCCAGAGCTCACTGCGCTATCGCCGGCAGATCCTGGCCATCAAGCATTACTTCGTGCGTTATGACGCCACCGTCCTGCTGCTGGACGACTTGACCACCGAATCCCTGGACAAGACCGTGCACAGCGTCGCCCACGGGGTGATCCGCCTGGAAGAACTGACCCCCGACTACGGCGCCGAGCGACGGCGCGTCCGGGTGGTCAAGTACCGCGGCCAGAAGTATCGCGGTGGTTTCCATGACTTCACCATCATGGCTGACGGCGTGCATGTGTACCCGCGGCTGGTGGCCGCCGAGCACCGCGGCGCCTATCTGCGCCAACAGCTGTCCAGCGGCCTCCCAGGCATGGACGCCTTGCTGGGCGGCGGTATCGAGACCGGCTCCAGCACGCTGATCCTCGGGCCGGCGGGCACCGGCAAGTCGCTGGTGGCGATGCTTTTTGCCGCCGCCGCCGTCTCCCGTGGCGAGAAGGCCGCGCTGTTCATTTTCGATGAGGAGTTGGGCCTGCTGTTCGAGCGCATGAAAAACATGGGCATCGACCTGCACGCGCTGCAAAAGACCGGCAACTTGTGGATCGAACAGGTGGACGCCGCCGAACTGTCCCCCGGCGAGTTCTCCCATCGCGTGCGCCATTGCGTCGACGAAGGCAACATCAAGACCGTGGTGATCGACAGCATCAACGGTTACCAGGCCGCCATGCCGGAAGAAAACTCGCTGGTGCTGCACATGCACGAGCTGCTGCTGTACCTGAACCGCAAAGGTGCCGCGACCTTCATGACCGTCGCCCAGCACGGCCTGGTCGGCGACATGCAAGCCCCGGTGGACATCACCTACCTGGCCGACACGGTGGTGCTGTTGCGTTACTTCGAAGCGCTGGGCAAGGTTCGCCGGGCGATCTCGATCATCAAGAAACGCACCGGCAGCCATGAATCGACGATTCGCGAATACCGCATCAGTGGCCAGGGCCTCACCATCGGCGAACCCCTGGATGCCTTCCAGGGCGTGCTGCGTGGCGTGCCGACCTATCTGGGCGAGAGCAACCCGCTGCTTGAGGAACCGTCGCAGTGACCATGAGCGAGTCCCGCTCCGAGCGGGCGCTACTCCTCGCGCCGCTGGGGCGGGATAACCAGATTGCATTGATGATCCTTGAGGAGGCCGGCTTTTGCGGCCTGATCTGCCAGACCCTGGGGCATCTGTGCGACGAGCTGGAACAAGGCGCCGGCCTGCTGGTGATTTCGTCCGAAGCGCTGTCGGGGCCGGACCTGGAGGTCCTGTTCCTGCTAATCGAACAGCAACCGACCTGGTCCGACCTGCCCATCGTCCTGCTGACCCACCACGGTGGCCCGGAGCAGAACCCGGCGGCACGCCTGGGGGCGCAATTGGGTAACGTCACGTTCCTGGAGCGCCCTTTCCATCCGGTGACCCTGATCAGCCTGGTAACCACCGCCCTGCGAGGACGCCGCCGGCAGTACGAAGCCCGGGATCGCCTGATCGACCTCAGCAACAGCGAACTGCGCCTGCAGACCATCCTCGAGACCCTTGAGCAGCAGGTGCAAGAGCGCACCGCCCAACTTCGCCACAACGAAGAGGCGCTGCGCCAATCGCAGAAAATGGAAGCGGTCGGCCAACTCACCGGCGGCATCGCCCATGATTTCAACAACATGCTCACCGGGATCATCGGCAGCCTCGAACTGCTGCGCCGACGCCTGGCCCGGGGCCGTACCGAAGACCTCGACAGCCTGATCGACCTGGGCGTGACCTCGGCCAACCGCGCCGCCGGGCTGACCCATCGCTTGCTGGCCTTCTCCCGGCGGCAATCGCTGGACTCCAAGGCGGTGCAGGTGAACACCCTGGTGCTGTCCATGGGCGAATTATTGCAACGCAGCCTCAACGAAAGTATTCGCCTGGACATGCAACTGGACGACCAGTTGTGGATCGCCGAAGCCGACCCCAACCAGCTGGAAAGCGCCCTGCTCAACCTGGTGCTCAATGCCCGGGACGCCATGCCGGACGGCGGCACGTTGGTCATACGCACCTTCAACCAGCACCTGGATGCGGGTGTTACCGACGCCTCCAGCAATCTGGAGCCCGGCGACTATGTCGCGTTGAGCGTGCAGGACACCGGCTGCGGCATGCCGGAGGCGGTCATCCAGCGCGCGTTCGATCCATTCTTTACCACCAAGCCGATTGGCCAGGGCACTGGCCTGGGCCTGTCGATGATCTACGGTTTCAGCAAGCAATCCCATGGCCACGTGACCATCGACAGCGAGGTCAACCGCGGCACCACCGTCAACCTCTACCTGCCGCGCTTCATCGGTGAGCAAGTGAGCGAACCGGTGGTCGTCACCTCGCACACGCCCCATGCGCAGGCGGGCGAGACGGTGTTGATTGTCGAAGACGATCCGGCAGTGCGGGTGCTGGTCAGTGCGGTACTGGGCGAGTTGGGCTATGCCTTCGTCGAAGCGGGCGACGCCAACAGCGCGCTGCCGATCCTGCAGTCGAGCCAGCGCATCGACCTGATGGTCAGCGACGTGGGACTGCCGGGCATGAATGGCCGGCAACTGGCGGAAATCGGCCGGCAGCTGCGCCCCGACCTGCGGGTCCTGTTCATCACAGGCTACGCCGAGCATGCCGCGGTACGCGGCGGCTTCCTCGATGCCGGCATGCAGATGATCACCAAGCCGTTCACATTCGATCTGTTGACGGCCAAGGTACGGGAAATGATCAAGACCTAGGCGCTGCCAAGCGAAGCAAGGCAGCCCCTACGACAGCATCGACTGCATGATCGCTTGCAGCTCATCCAGGTCGAAAGGTTTGTCCAGGATCGGCGCCTTGCGAGTGATGGGGCTGTCGGTCTCGCGCACTTCCTGGGCGTAGCCGCTGATGAAGATGACTTTAAGGTCCGGACGCAACCTGACCGCAGGTTCGGCGATCTGCACACCCGAGATGCCTCCCGGCAGTCGGAAATCGGTAATCATCATGTCCAGGTGCGGTTTGCTCGCCAGGATCTCGAAGGCCTGTTCACCGTTCTCCGCCTGCAGCACCCGGTACCCTTCACCTGACAGGTAGGCCGACAATACCATCAAGATCGATGGATCATCCTCGACGATCAGTACAACATCTTGCGCATCTTCACTCATGAGAAGCCTTTGTTCGATCAATAGCTGCTGATACGACCGTGGGGTCACTCAGAGGTTGCGTCAGTTCGACGGTTTTGTGAATCGCTGTTTTCTGAAAAGGCAGGCAAACACAAAAAAGCGCCCCTTCATTCAACCGACTGTCGACTGTGATGGTTCCGCCATGGGCCGTCACGATCTGCTCGGAAATGAACAGCCCCAGGCCCAATCCGGCAGTCGCGGCCTTGGACGAGACCCGCTCGAACTGCTGGAAGATACGCTTCTGGTTCTCTTCACTGATACCGATGCCCCGGTCCTGGACCTCGAAGCAGGCGTGTTCGGGGGTCTTGTAGATCCGCACGTCGATAGGGCCTTTGCCACCATAGCGCAAGGCGTTGGTCAGCAGGTTCGACACCACCTGCTCGATCCGGAACTCATCCCAGAGCCCTTCTACCGAAGGGTCGGCGGTGTAGGTCACGCTGCATTCGGCAGCCGTGATCTGCGGCTGGAAATTGCGCAGCAGATTAGCCACCAGCGCCGTCAGGTTGAAGCGCGTCGGGCGAATGGACAGCTTGCCGGTGCGAATCCGCGAAACATCCAGCATGTCCTCGATCAGCCGGATCAGGCTCTTGATCTGTCGCTCGTCGCGCTCGACCATCGCCCGCACCTTGTCCATGCTGAAGGCGGCGGCGTTGTCCCGGGCCAGGTGCATCTTGCGCAGCTGTGTCTCCAGGATCAGCCCATTGAGCGGGGTGCGAACCTCGTGGGCGACGACGGACATGAAGTCATCACGCATCCGCACCGCCTGCTCCAGCTCATTGCGGGTGGCCTGCAGTTGCTGCAACAACACCTGTTGCTCGCGGCGACTGCGCTCAAGGGCCACCACTTGCTCCTTGACCGCCTTGCGCTGGCGATAGAGCTCGACGAAGACGCTGACCTTGCTCTTGACGGCGTGGGTGTCCAACGGCTTTTGCAGGAAATCCACCGCGCCGTTTTCATAACCGGTGAAGGCGTAATTGCGCTCGCGGCCGGCGGCACTGACAAAAATGATCGGGACGCTGCGGGTCTTTTCCGTGCCGCGCATCAATTCGGCCAGTTCAAACCCGTTCATGTCCGGCATCTGCACATCGATGATGGCCAGGGCAAAATCGTGCTGCAGCAGCAGCGACAACGCTTCGTCTGCCGACAGGGCGGAGAAGACCTTGCGACCATCGCCCTTGATCAACGCTTCCAGCGCCAACAGATTTTCCGGCAGATCATCAACGATCAGCAGCTTGGTTCGACTGTCTTTTGGCATTGGGTTCATTCCAGCCCGGCCAGCAACTGGCCGATGTCTTGCAAAGAGAGGATGTGGTCGGGCTGGTGCAGCGCCAGCGCGGCTTCGGGCATGGTCGCTACCTGGGCTTCATGGGGGTCCTGGACTACGGTAATCCCGCCCTGCGCCCTGACCTTGGCCAGGCCTTGGGCGCCATCGCCATTGGCGCCGGTCAGCACCACCGCCAGCAGGTTCGGCCCGTAGACATCGGCGGCCGACTCGAACAGCACGTCGATGGAGGGCCGCGAATGATGCACGGGCGGTTCCAGGCTCAGCGACAGGCTGCGGTCGGCCTCGACCGACAAGTGATAGCCGGGTGTCGCGACGTACAAGGTGCCTGGGCAAATGTCCTGCTTGTCCCGGGCTTCTTCCACAGGCACCGCAAGACGACGCCCAAAAACCTCGGCCATCTGGCTCTCACGCTCGTCGGGTAAATGCAGCACCACCAGGATCGGCAAACCGAAGCCTTGGCGCAACGACCCGAAGACCTTGAGCAAGGCTTCGACGCCGCCGGCAGAAGCGCCCACGACGATGGCCTCGATTCGCGGCGCGGGTTCATCAATCGTCTGGTTCATAGCTTGCGGTAGATCCGTTCCTGTTTGACCAACGGCTCGAACTGCTTGCCATAGGCCGAAAAATCCAAGGTCTCCTTGCTGCCCAGGACCAGGAACCCTCGGTGGCAAAGGGACTCGTGAAACAGCCCGAACGCACGATCCTGAAGCTTTTTATTGAAGTAGATCACCACGTTACGACAGGAAATCAATTGGGTTTCTGAAAAGACGCTGTCGGTTGCCAGGCTGTGGTCGGCAAAGGTCACGTTCTCGCACAGAGTCTTGTCGAACATCGCGTAATCGTAGGCGGCGGTGTAGTAATCGGCAAACGAACGCCGCCCTCCGGCCCGCTGGTAATTTTGAGTGTAGGCCCGCACGCTTTCGAGGGAAAAAATGCCCTGCTTGGCCTTTTCCAGCGAGCGCGGGTTGATGTCGGTGGCATAGATGAGCGTACGGTCCAGCAGGCCTTCTTCGCGCAGCAGAATCGCCATGGAGTAGACCTCCTCCCCGGTGCTGCACCCGGCGATCCAGATCTTGAGCGAGGGATAGGTCTTGAGCAGCGGCACCACTTCCTCACGGATCGCCAGGAAATGCGTCGGGTCGCGAAACATTTCGCTGACCGGAATCGTCAGCAGTTGCAGCAGTTGCATGAACGCGCCGGGATCGTGCAGCACACGCTCCTGCAAGGCCGAAATGGTCTGGCATTCGAACTGGGTCAGAGCGTGCTCGACCCGGCGCTTGATGGAAGCGCCGGAGTAATCCCGAAAATCGTAGCTGTACTTGAGGTAAATCGCTTCGATCAACAAACGAAGTTCAATGTCGGTATGACGTTCCACTAAATTCTTTCCACATTCGGCAACCACACGCGAATCAGCGAGAACAGACGATCCAGGTCGATCGGTTTGGCCAGGTAATCATTGGAGCCCGCCGCCAGGCAGCGTTCCTGGTCATCCTTCATGGCCTTGGCCGTCACGGCGATAATCGGCAATTTGCGCCAGCGCGGGTCTTTGCGGATCAGCGTCGTGGCTTCGAAACCGTCCATCTCCGGCATCATCACGTCCATCAGCACCAGGTCGATATCGTCCACTTCATTGAGGCGGTCGATGGCCTCGATGCCATTACGGCCGATCACCACCACCGCCCCTTTCGCCTCCAGCGCGCTGGTCAGGGCGAAGATGTTGCGCACATCGTCGTCCACCAGCAGCACCTTGCGGCCCTCGAAAACCTTGTCACGGCTGCGGGCGGTCTTGAGCATCCGCTGCCGTTCATGGGACAACCGCGACTCGACTTGGTGCAGAAAAAGTGTGACCTCGTCCAGCAGCCGCTCTGGGGAGCGGGCGCCCTTGATGATGATCGAGCGTGAATACCTGCGCAGCTCGGCTTCTTCGTCGCGGGTCAGGTTGCGCCCGGTATAGACGATCACCGGCGGGAACGAACAGATCTCCTCGCTGGACATGCGCTTGAGCAGGTCATTGCCGAGCATGTCCGGCAACTTGAGGTCGATGATCATGCAGTCGTAGACGTTCGTCTGCAGTAGGTCCAGCGCTTGCTGGGCCAGGCCAACGGCGGTGATTTCGATGTCATCGTCGCCGATCAGGCGCTGAATGCTGTCACGCTGCAAATCATCGTCTTCCACCAGCAGCACCCGCTTGACCTTCTGGGTCAACTTGGCTTCCAACCGGGCGAACACCGCCTTGAGCTCCTCGCGGGTGGTCGGCTTGACCGCGTAACCGATGGCCCCCATGTGCAGCGCCGCCTCGGCGCGGTCCTCGACCGAAATCACGTGCACCGGGATATGTCGGGTTTCGGGCTGTTCCTTGAGACGTTGCAGCACGGTCAGCCCGGAGTGGTCCGGCAGGCGCATGTCCAGCAAGATTGCGTCGGGACTCAGTAGCGACGCCAGGTCAAAGCCTTCGTCGGCGCTATGGGCCACCAGGCACCGGTAGCCCAGCTCATGGGCCAGGTCGAACAGGATCTGGGCGAACTTCTCTTCATCTTCGATGACCAGGATGCAGCGGTTATTGAACGGCGCCTCGTCCCGATCATCGGCGAACCGCGCAATGGGCAGATCCACCTCGGCGACGGGGGGCGCCGGCGCAGGTTTGGGCGTCACCAGGGTCGGCGCGATCGCGGTTGGGGTAAACGTCATCGGCTCTGCCGGACGCTCCCCAGGCTCGACATAGCGCTCCGGCAACACCAGCGTAAACACGCTGCCCTGCCCCGGTTCGCTGGAAACCGAAATCGAACCGCCCAGCAAGGTCGCCAGATCGCGGGAAATCGACAGCCCCAACCCGGTGCCACCGTAGCGGCGGTTGGTGGTGCCGTCGGCCTGGCGGAACGCCTCGAAGATGCTTTGCTGCTGATCGGCAGCGATGCCGATCCCCGAGTCACGGATCATGAAGGCGATGCCCGAGCCCGGCTGGCCGGCCACCGACAGCCGGACGGAGCCGTGCTCGGTGAACTTCACGGCATTGGACAACAGGTTCTTGATCACCTGCTCCAGGCGCTGGCGATCGGTGTAGAGGGTGGAGGGCGCGTCGGGCAGCAACTCCGTCTCGAAAAACAGGCCTTTTTCGGCCGCCAGGGGCATGAACAGATCCCGCAGCCCCTCCACAAGGCGCGGCACGCTGGTGTTCTCCGGACGTACTTCCAACTTGCCGGCCTCGACCTTGGAGATGTCGAGGATGTCATTGATCAGGTTCAACAGGTCGTTACCGGCGCTGTAGATCGACTCGGCGAACTTGACCTGCTCCTCGCTGAGGTTGTTCTGCGGGTTCTCCGCCAGCAGCTTGGACAGGATCAACGAACTGTTGAGCGGCGTGCGCAACTCGTGGGACATGTTGGCGAGGAATTCGGACTTGTACTTGCTCGAACGCTGCAACTCTTCGGCGCGCTCCTGCAACTGGACCTGGGCCAGGTTCAGCTCGCTGTTCTTGCGGTCGACGGCATCGCGTTGCTGCGACAACTGCTCGTTGGTCTGCTCCAGCTCCAGCTGCTGGGTTTCCAGGTGAGCCTGGGACTCCTTGAGGATGCGCGACTGTTCTTCCAGTTCTTCGTTGGCGGTCTTGAGCTCTTCCTGCTGGACTTGCAGCTCTTCGTTCAACTGCTGGGTTTGCGCCAGGACTTCTTGCAAGCGTTGACGGTAACGGGCGGCTTCGATGGAGGTGCCGATGTTTCCGGCGATCCGCTCCAACAACTCGACGTCGCGCTCGGTCAGTGGCCGCAGGAAACCCAGCTCGATGACACCGTTGACCCGCTTGTCGTCGCTGGTGGGCACCACCAGCACACTGTTGGGCAATCCCTGGCCCAAGCCGGAGCTGACTTTCAGGTAGTCTTCAGGCACGTTGTCCAGGCGGATGAGCCGCCCCTGCTGCGCCGTCTGCCCCACGATGCCTTCACCGTCGCCGAACACCTGGTTCTGTTCGGCGTCTTCACCGGACATGCCATAGGTGGCGACACGTTTCAACGTGCCATTTTCTTCGCGAGCATAGAGT
Organism: Pseudomonas sp. FG6; assembly: GCF_057809015.1. Lineage (NCBI taxonomy): Bacteria > Pseudomonadati > Pseudomonadota > Gammaproteobacteria > Pseudomonadales > Pseudomonadaceae > Pseudomonas > Pseudomonas sp. FG6. The sequence goes on along the minus strand of NZ_JBMDJD010000018.1, from coordinate 71,612 downwards.
GCGCAGACGACGACGCCCATGTACTGGGCAAAGAACTGCAGGATATTGCGACCCAGCAGGTTCAGGGTCAATTGCCCCAGGACCTGCTCGGCCAACTGGGTCTGGCCGTCGCGCAACCAGGCTTGTTTTTCCAGGTGCACTGCACTCTGTTGCTGGGCCTGGAGGGTCTTGCTGTAGCTGTTCGACAGGCTCAACAAGTCTCGCCGACCGATACCCGCGAGCACACCACTGATCCCGGCGATGAACAGCAGATACAGGACGACACTCCAAATCGTGGAGGAGCGCACCTCGTCGTTGCGTGCCACACGTAGGTGCTGTTCGGTTTCGATGATGTCATTGAACGCCTGGCGAATCTCATCCGTCAGGTGCTTGCCGCGCCCGGTCCTCACCACTGCCCCAAAATCGCCGCCGGTGCGTTGCATCTCGATCAAGCCTTGGGCATAGGTATTCCATTCACCCTGGAGTGCTTGGACCTTGTGCAGGCGGTCGGTCTGGATTGGGTTATCGGCTGTCAGTTCCAGCAATGTTTGCAGCGCCGCCGCGATCTGTGGCTTGCCCAGTTCATACGGTTCGAGAAACTCCTCAGTGCCGCTCAAGAGAAAGCCGCGCATGCCGGTTTCCAGCTCCACGCTCAGTTTCAGCGCTTCGTTGGTATTATTGATCACCTGGTCGGTGTGCCCGACCCATTGGATGACCGACAACAGGTAGCCGATCACTGCGACGAAGAACACCGCGCTCAGAGCGCCCATGCCCAGCGGCATACCAAGATTGCGGCTCAGGAGTTTGCGAAAACTTTGCTCATCAACCGGCGACGAAAGAGTCATGGAAAGGGCCTTGGTAAACAGTTGAGATCCGTGGAGTGTGCCCGAAAAATATCGGTTGGATCCACATTTCTGACAAGGCACCGGCGCCCATCCCACACAACTCTACCCTACGGCGAGGGAGCGACTTATCCTTGTCAGCCCTTGTACTATAGATCCTTTCTTGTACAAGTCCGGGAACTTGTGCCACCTCGCTACTTACTCATGTATGAGGCTGTTTTTTTCACCCTTCCCGAACCACCTGCGAGAACGCCGACTATGCCCACCTCTGTTTCAGCCACCCCCCCCACCATCCTGGTCGTCGAGGATGATGACATTGTGCGGATGCTGATCGTCGATGTACTGGAAGAGCTGGAATACCAAGTGTTGGAAGCGAACGGTTGCGAGCAGGCGCTGGCGTTCCTGCGCGATGAAGCACGACCCATTGCCCTGATGATGACGGACGTCGGCCTGCCGGTGATGGACGGCCGTGAATTGGCCCGGCAAGCGCGGCTGGCCCGTCCCGCGCTGGCAGTCCTGTTTGCCAGCGGCTATGTCGAAAGCATCGATGTACCCGAAGGCATGGCGGTGATTGGCAAACCCTTTTCCATCGACCAATTGCGGGACAAGGTCCGCAGCATTCTTTCTTGAGCCGGGGCGCATTCTTGGTCACTATCGGCGCCCCGCGCGTCGACCGCGCCTGATTCGCCTCCAAGGAAGTACCCGCCCATGCGTCATCCCTGCGCCACCAAGGTCCTGGTCATCGGCTATGTCTGGCCCGAGCCGCGCTCGTCGGCGGCCGGCGGGCACGTCATGCAGCTCCTGGAAGCTTTTCTCGGGCAAGGCTGGGACATCACCTTCAGCAGCCCCGCCCGTCCAGGGGAAACCCGCGCCGACCTGGTCGCACTGGGTATCCACGAGGTGCCGATCGAACTCAACAACAGCAGTTTCGATGCATTTATCCAGGAGCTGGCCCCCGATATCGTCCTGTTCGACCAGTTCATGATGGAGGAGCAGTTTGGCTGGCGCGTCGAGCAACACTGTCCCGATGCGCTGCGCGTGCTGGAAACCTCCGACCTGCAAAGCCTGCGCCACGCCCGGCACCAGCGCTTGAAGGAACGCCTGAAGACCGATAACGCGGCCGAGGACTTCACTGACTTCTTCAGCGCGGGGCTGGATGTCGAATTCCAGTGGATGGCCGACACCGACCTCGCCAAGCGGGAAATCGCCGCGCTGTACCGTTGCGACCTCAACCTGATGGTCTCCGAGGTTGAAATCGAGTTGTTGGTGGAGCACTTCAAGGTGCCGCGCAACCTGCTGCTCTGGTGCCCGTTGATGCTCGACTTGCCGAGCGAACCGTTCGTCCCCTTCGACGACCGTGCGCATTTCCTGAGTATTGGCAACTTTCGCCATGCACCGAACTGGGACGCCGTGCTTTGGATGAAGAATGCCGTTTGGCCGCTGATCCGCCGGCAGCTGCCGACGGCGCAATTGCACCTGTACGGCGCCTACACCCCGCCCAAGGCCACCGCGCTGCACAATCCCACCCAAGGCTTTCACATCATGAACTGGGCCGAAGATGCCTTGCAGGTCATGTCGGCAGCACGTATCTGCCTGGCCCCGCTGCGTTTCGGTGCTGGCATCAAGGGCAAGCTGATCGACGCGATGCTTTGCGGCACGCCGAGCGTGACCACGCCCATCGGTGCCGAAGCCATGGACGGCGGCCTGCCTTGGCCCGGCGCCGTTGCGCAAAGCGCCGAAGACCTGGCCAACGCCGCGGTGCAGCTGTACAGCGATCCGGCGCGCTGGGCCCAGGCCCGGGACGCCGGCCTTACCCTCGCCCACCGGTACCGCCGTGAACTGCACAACACGGCGCTGATCGAGCGCATCGAGGCTTGCCGCGCGAACCTGGCGCAAGGACGCCGGGACAATTTCACCGGCAGCATGCTGCGTCACCACCAGCACAAAAGCACCCAATACATGGCGCAGTGGATCGAAGAAAAAAACCGCAGCCACTAAGGACGTCCGGGGTGACACCTGCCTTGCGAAGGGGGCATTATCCAGCGGCGATAACAACAAAAGACGCCAGCATGACGCGGACAGCCAGAGTCACCGACCCTTCTTACGAATTGATGGACGACCATAACGGGCTGTCCATCATCTATCGCCAGCACGGCTTCCCCTGCCCCTTGGTGCGCTGGCACTTCCACAAGGAATACGAGCTTCACCTGATCATCGCCAGCGCCGGCAAGGTGTTCATTGGCGACTACATCGGCAACTTCAGTCCGCAATCGCTGTTTCTCATCGGCCCCAACCTGCCCCATAACTGGATCAGCCAGGTGGCCGAGGATGAAGTGGTGCCCAAGCGCGATATGCTGGTGAACTTCACTGACGAGTTGTTCGAAAGCGGTAATCAGGTGTTTGCCGAACTCAAGACCGTCGGCCCGCTGCTCGAACGTGCCCGGCACGGCATCGAGTTTCGCTGCAAGCGCACCATCCGCCAAGCCATGATCCTGATGCAGCGCATCGCCGATTCCCAGGGCATGAGCCGCCTGGGGCACTTTTTCATCCTGATGGAGCTGCTGGCCGCCACCGATGACTATCAGCTGCTGTCCGGGGCCACTGCGCCGCAAATGGCCGACGAACACAGCATCGACCGCACCAACCGCGCGGTGGACTACATCTTTGCCCACTACGCCCGGGAATTGTCCCTGGAGGAAGTCGCTGAGCACTTGGGGATGAAGCCCACCTACTTCAGCCGCGTGTTCAAGCAGGCCACCGGCCGCTGCTTCATCGAATTCGTCAACCGCCTGCGCATCAGCAAGTCCTGCGAACTGCTGGCCGATGGCGACAAACCGGTGACAGACGTGTGTTTCGAGTCCGGCTTCAACAACATTTCCAACTTCAACCGGCGCTTCCAGCAACTCAAGGGCATGACCCCCTCGCATTACCGGCGGCTGGCCGTGCAGCGGTTGACCGAGCAGAACCTGGGCTGACACTTTATTTCGCGTTGACGGGGCCCCTGTGGCGAGGGAGCTTGCTCCCGCTGGGACGGTCCGACGCCTCGGGCGAAGCAGCCCCAAAAAAGCGGGGTCGCTACGCGCCCCAGCGGGAGCAAGCTCCCTCGCCACAGGTTCTCTGTCAACCAATCTTGAGTGCAAAAAAGTATCAGCCAAAGTGCGACGGATGATTTGTCTCGCCGCTCATTGAGGGCTGTAATCAGCGCACATTCTTCCTCTCATCCGGAAGACACAAAAACAATAACTGTCCTTCTGTTGCCCCACGGCGCGGAAAAGGAGTGCGCGATGAAACCTTCGATAAAAGTTCTGCTTGTCTCTGCTTGCATGACCCTCAGCGGCGTCAGTCTCGGCGCACAGACCCTCACGATCGCCACCGTCAACAACAGCGACATGATCCGCATGCAAAGACTCTCGAAAACCTTCGAGACCGAGCACCCGGACATCAAGTTGAACTGGGTGGTGCTGGAGGAAAACGTTCTGCGCCAACGCCTGACCACCGACATCGCCACCCAGGGTGGGCAGTTCGACGTATTGACCATCGGCATGTACGAAGCCGCACTCTGGGGGGCCAAGGGCTGGTTGGAGCCGATGAAGGACCTGCCGGCCAGTTATGCCCTAGACGATGTTTTCCCTTCGGTGCGCGAAGGCCTGTCCGTCAAGGGTTCCCTGTACGCCCTGCCGTTCTACGCCGAAAGCTCGATGACCTATTACCGCACCGACCTGTTCAAGGACGCCGGCCTGACCATGCCGGAACGACCGACCTGGGAGCAGATCGGCGAGTTCGCTGCCAAGCTCAGCAAGCCCGACCAGGAGCAGTACGGCATCTGCCTGCGGGGCAAGGCCGGTTGGGGCGAGAACATGGCGTTGATCACCACGCTGGCCAACGCCTACGGCGCGCGCTGGTTCGATGAGCAATGGAAACCGCAGTTCAGCGGCCCCGAGTGGAAAAACGCGCTGAACTTCTACGTCGACACCATGAAGAAATCCGGTCCGCCCGGGGCGTCGAGCAACGGCTTCAATGAAAACCTGGCGCTGTTCAACAGCGGCAAGTGCGCCATCTGGGTGGACGCCAGCGTTGCCGGTTCCTTCGTCACCGACAAGAGCCAAAGCAAGGTCAGCGACCACGTCGGCTTCACCTACGCGCCCACTCAGGTCACCGACAAAGGCTCGGCCTGGTTGTACTCATGGGCGCTGGCGATCCCGGCCAGTTCCAAGGCCAAGGACGCGGCGAAGACCTTCAGCACCTGGGCCACGTCCAAGGAATACGCTGCCCTGGTCGCCGAGAAGGATGGCATCGCCAATGTACCGCCGGGCACGCGTGCTTCGACCTACAGCGACGCTTACATGAAGGCCGCGCCGTTCGCCAAGGTGACCCTGGAGTCGCTCAAGGCCGCCGACCCGAGCAAACCGACCCTCAAGCCGGTGCCCTACATCGGTATCCAACTGGTGACCATTCCTGAATTCCAGGCCGTGGGCACCCAGGTCGGCAAGCTGTTCTCCGCCGCCCTGATCGGCCAGTCCAGCGTCGACCAGGCCCTGGCCGCCGCGCAGCAGACCACCGAACGCGAGATGAAGCGGGCCGGGTATCCCAAGTAAAGGCTGGTCAACATCCATTTGTGGCGAGGGAGCTTGCTCCCGCTGGCGATCAAGGATTGCCTATCGGCTTGGGCCCGCTGCGCGGTCCAGCGGGAGCAAGCTCCCTCGCCACAGGGAATGCGTCGTATAAAGAGTAAACACTCATGAATAGTTCAACGACCACCGCCAAAGCACCCATCGAACTGACCCAACCGGTTCGCAAGATCCGCCTGGCCAACCCCGGCTGGTTCCTGGTCAGCCCTTCGGTAGCCTTGTTGCTGCTGTGGATGATCGTGCCACTGGGCATGACCGTCTATTTTTCGATGATCCGCTACAACCTGCTCTACCCCGGTGAAAACGAATTCGTGGGGCTGGAGAACTTCACGTATTTCCTCACCGACTCGGGGTTCATGCCCGGTGCCACCAATACCCTGTTGTTGGTGGGCAGTGTGTTGCTGATCAGTATCGTGTTCGGCGTGCTGATCAGCGCGCTGTTGGAAGCCAGTGAGTTTTTCGGGCGCGGTATCGTGCGGGTGCTGCTGATCTCGCCGTTCTTCATCATGCCCACCGTGGGCGCGCTGATCTGGAAGAACCTGATTTTCCACCCGGTCTCGGGAATCCTCGCGGCGGTGTGGAAGCTGTTCGGGGCACAACCCGTGGATTGGCTGGCCCATTACCCGCTGCTGTCGATCATCGTTATCGTGAGCTGGCAATGGCTGCCCTTCGCGATCCTGATCCTGATGACGGCCATGCAGTCCCTCGACCAGGAGCAAAAGGAGGCCGCGCGCCTGGACGGTGCCGGCCCCATCGCGATCTTCTGGCACCTGACCCTGCCGCACCTGGCCCGGCCGATTGCCGTGGTGGTGATGATCGAGACCATTTTCCTGCTGTCGGTGTTCGCCGAGATATTCACCACCACCAACGGTGGCCCCGGCTACGCCTCGACCAACCTCGCCTACCTGATCTACAACCAGGCGCTGGTGCAGTTCGACGTCGGCATGGCGTCGGCCGGTGGCTTGATCGCCGTGGTCATCGCCAACATCGCCGCCATCATCCTGGTCCGGATGATCGGCAAAAACCTCACCGACAAGCCCTGAGGTCGCCACCATGACGCTTCAACAATCGCGCAAGCTGCAAAGCCTGCTATTGGGCACACTGGCCTGGGCCATTGCGATCCTGATCTTCTTCCCGATCTTCTGGATGGTGCTGACCAGCTTCAAGACCGAGATCGACGCCTTCGCCACACCGCCGCAGTTCATCTTCGCGCCGACGCTTGCGAACTACCTGCACATCAACGAGCGCAGCGACTATTTCAGCTTCGCCTGGAACTCGGTGGTGATTTCCTTCAGCGCCACCGCCCTGTGCCTGCTGATCGCGGTGCCGGCGGCCTACTCCATGGCGTTCTACGAAACCCAGCGCACCAAGCGCACGCTGCTGTGGATGCTCTCCACCAAAATGCTGCCGCCGGTGGGCGTGCTGATGCCGATCTACCTGCTGGCCAAGCAGTTCGGCCTGCTGGACACGCGCATCGCGTTGATCGTGATCTACACCTTGATCAACCTGCCGATCGTGGTCTGGATGATCTACACCTACTTCAAGGACATTCCCCGCGACATCCTCGAAGCCGCACGCCTGGACGGCGCCACGCTGTGGCAGGAAATGGTCCGGGTGTTGCTGCCGATTGCCAAGGGAGGCCTGGCCTCCACCGTGCTGCTGTCGCTGATCCTGTGCTGGAACGAGGCCTTCTGGTCGCTGAACCTGACCTCGTCCAAAGCCGCGCCGCTGACCGCGTTGATCGCTTCGTACTCCAGTCCCGAAGGGCTGTTCTGGGCCAAGTTGTCGGCGGTCTCGACCCTGGCCTGCGCGCCGATCCTGATCTTTGGCTGGATCAGCCAGAAGCAACTGGTGCGCGGTTTGTCGTTCGGTGCCGTGAAATGAACTCGATTGCACATCCACCACACTGCCCACTCCCACAAAGAGCCGCCCTGCGCCACTGAATAAGACTGGAGGCCCACCCCCATGGCCAACCTGAAAATCAAGAATCTGCAAAAAGGCTTCGAAGGCTTTTCCATCATCAAAGGCATCGACCTCGAGGTGAACGACAAGGAATTCGTGGTCTTCGTCGGCCCGTCGGGCTGCGGCAAATCCACCCTGCTGCGGTTGATCGCCGGGCTTGAAGACGTCAGCGATGGCACCCTCGAACTGGACGGCCGGGACATCACCGAAGTCAGCCCGGCCAAGCGCGACCTGGCGATGGTGTTCCAGACCTACGCCCTGTACCCGCACATGAGCGTGCGCAAGAACATGTCCTTCGCCCTGGACCTGGCCGGCGTGCCCAAGGCCGAAGTCGAGAAAAAGGTCAACGAAGCGGCGCGGATCCTGGAGTTGGGGCCGATGCTCGAACGCAAGCCCAAGCAGCTGTCCGGCGGCCAGCGTCAACGCGTAGCGATTGGCCGGGCGATCGTGCGCAACCCGAAGATTTTCCTGTTCGACGAGCCCTTGTCCAACCTCGACGCCGCCCTGCGGGTGCAGATGCGCCTAGAGCTGGCGCGGCTGCACAAGGAACTGCAAGCGACCATGATCTACGTGACCCACGACCAGGTCGAAGCCATGACCCTGGCCGACAAGGTGGTGGTGCTCAACGGTGGGCGCATCGAGCAGGTCGGCTCGCCGCTGGAGCTCTATCACCAGCCGGCCAACCTGTTTGTCGCCGGCTTCCTCGGCACACCGAAAATGGGTTTTCTCAAGGGCAAGGTCGCAAGCCTTGACGGCCAGGGATACGAAATCCTGCTGGACGCCGGCACTCGCGTCAGCCTGCCGTTGAGCGGCGCCAGCCTGGGCGTCGGCGCGCCAGTAACCCTGGGCATTCGTCCGGAACACCTGAACCTGGCGCAACCGGGTGATTGCACCCTGCAAGTCACCGCCGACGTCAGCGAGCGACTGGGCAGCGACACCTTCTGCCACGTCACGACGGCTTCCGGTGAAGCCTTGACCATGCGGGTTCGCGGCGACCTGGCGAGCCGTTTCGGCGAACAGCTGGCCCTGCACCTGGACCCTGAACACTGCCATTTATTCGATGCCGAGGGCGTCGCGGTGACCCGCGCGCTGCGCGCCGCCGCCTGATTGCCGAGACCTGCGATGAAACTCAACCGACAAAACCTGCACAACCTCGAATCCGAAGTCGCCCTGCCCGCCTACCCGTTGAGCGACATCCGCCAGGGCATCGCCCACATCGGTGTCGGCGGTTTCCACCGGGCGCACCAGGCCTACTACACCGATGCGCTGATGAACACCGGCGAAGGCCTGGATTGGGCTATCTGCGGCGTGGGCCTGCGGGCCGAAGACCACCGCGCCCGGGATGACCTGGCCGGCCAGGACTACCTGTTCACCCTGTTTGAACTGGGTGATAGCGATGACACCGAAGTCCGCGTGATTGGCGCCATCACCGACATGCTGCTGGCCGAGGACGGCGCCCAGGCGCTGATCGACAAACTGTCCGATCCACAGATCCGCATCGTCTCGCTGACCATCACCGAGGGCGGCTATTGCATCGACGACAGCAACGGCCAGTTCATGGCCCACCTGCCCCAGATCCAGCACGACCTGGCCCACCCGAACGCACCGAAAACCGTGTTCGGCTTCCTCTGCGCCGCCCTGGCCAAGCGCCGCGCGAGCGGCACCCCTGCGTTCACCCTGATGTCTTGCGATAACCTGCCCCACAACGGCGCCGTGACCCGCAAGGCCCTGTTGGCCTTTGCCGCGTTGCGCGACGCCGACCTGGCGCAGTGGATCGACCGCAACGTCAGCTTCCCCAACGCCATGGTCGACCGCATCACCCCGATGACCAGCGTCGCCCATCGCCTGCAACTGCATGACGAACACGGCATCGACGACGCCTGGCCGGTGGTCTGCGAACCGTTCGTGCAGTGGGTATTGGAGGACAAGTTCGTCAACGGCCGACCGGCCTGGGAAAAGGTCGGCGTGCAGTTCACCGACGACGTATCGCCCTACGAAGAGATGAAGATCAAGCTGCTCAACGGCAGCCACCTGGCGTTGACTTACCTGGGGTTTCTCAAGGGTTATCGCTTCGTCCACGAAACCATGAACGATCCGCTGTTCGTGCGCTACATCCAGGCCTACATGGACCTGGACGTGACCCCGCAACTGGCGCCGGTGCCCGGCATCGACCTGGTCGACTACAAGGCTACCCTGGTGGAGCGTTTTTCCAACCAGGCGATTGCCGACCAGCTGGAGCGGGTGTGCTCGGACGGTTCGTCGAAGTTTCCCAAGTTCACCGTACCGACCATCAACCGCCTGATTGCCGACGGTGGCGAAACTCGCCGCGCGGCACTGGTCGTGGCCGCGTGGGCGGTGTACCTCAAGGGCGTGGACGAAAACGGCGTCGCGTATGCCATCCCGGACCCGCGAGCCGCGTTCTGCCAGGCGTTGGTGGCCGACGATGCACTGGTGACCCAACGGCTGCTGGAGGTGGAAGAAATCTTCGGCACCGCCATCCCCCGTTCAGCGGAGTTCGTGGCCGCGTTCGAGTGGTGCTGCAACAGCTTGCGCGAGCATGGCGTGACGCGCACGCTTGAGCGGGTGTTGGCTGACGCGAATTGAGACTCGGATGTTGTGGCGAGGGAGCTTGCTCCCTTGCCACAACAAGCAATGTTGACCTGATCCTGTACCCAGACCTGACAACCTGAGGATTTCCATGGCAAACACACAACTGTTCCTGGGCATCGACTGCGGCACCCAAGGCACCAAGGCGCTGGTCCTGGACGCCACCAGCGGCCAGGTCCTCGGCCAGGGCACCGCGGCCCATGACATGATCAGCGGCCCCAACGGCCGTCGCGAGCAAGAGACCGGGCAGTGGCTCGACGCATTCACCCAGGCGACCCGCCAGGCGCTGGCCGCTGCCGGCGTCGATGGCCAGGCGATTCTCGGCATCGGCGTCTCCGGCCAGCAGCACGGCCTGGTGCTGCTCGATGCGCAGGGCGAAGCCCTGCGCCCGGCCAAGCTCTGGTGCGACACCGAAACCACCCCGGAAAATGAACGGCTGCTGGCCCACCTCGGCGGCGAAAGCGGTTCCCTGGAGCGCCTGGGCGTGGTCATCGCCCCCGGCTACACCGTGTCCAAGCTGTTATGGACCCGTGAACAGCATCCTCAGGTGTTCAACCGCATCGCCCGCATCCTGTTGCCCCACGACTTCCTCAACCACTGGCTCACCGGTCGCCATTGCACCGAATACGGCGACGCCTCGGGCACCGGCTATTTCAACGTACGCACCCGTCAATGGGACGTACAGCTGCTGCAACACATCGACCCCAGCGGTCGCTTGCAAGCAGCGTTGCCCGAGTTGATCGAGGCCCATCAGCCGGTCGGACGCATCCTGCCGGCCATTGCCGCGCACCTGGGCATCAACCCCGAGGCCGTGGTGTCCAGCGGTGGTGGCGACAACATGATGGGCGCCATCGGCACCGGCAATATCCAACCCGGCGTGATCACCATGAGCCTCGGCTCTTCCGGTACCGTCTACGCCTATGCCGCAGAACCCTCGGTCAGCCGACAGGCGTCGGTCGCGACCTTTTGCTCGTCCAGCGGCGGCTGGTTGCCGTTGATCTGCACCATGAACCTGACCAACGCCACCGGAGCGATCCGCGAGTTGTTGGAACTGGACATCGACACCTTCAACACCCTGATAACCCAAGCGCCCATCGGCGCCGAAGGCGTGTGCATGCTGCCGTTTCTCAATGGAGAACGCGTGCCCGCCCTGCCCCAGGCCACCGGCAGCCTGCTGGGCTTGACCACCACCAACATGACCCGGGCCAACCTGTGCCGGGCCGTGGTCGAGGGCACGACCTTCGGCTTGCGTTATGGCTTGGACCTGTTGCGGGCCAACGGGCTGCAGGCCCAGAGCATTCGCCTGATCGGCGGAGGCTCGAAGAGCGCGGTGTGGCGGCAGATCGTCGCCGACATCATGGACACCACAGTCATTTGCACCGAACAGAGCGAAGCCGCCGCATTGGGCGCGGCGATCCAGGCGGCGTGGTGCCATTCAGGCGCATCGCAAGGCCTGGCCGAACTGTGCGAGCGCTGCGTCAAGCTCGAACCGGCCAGCGAAACCCGGCCCGTCGCCGGGCAAGTCGCGGCGTCCCAGCAGGCTTATGAACGATATCGACAACACGTCGCAACCCTTTGAGAGCGGGCATCTATGTATCTGGTGTGTGGTGAAGCGCTGTTTGATTTTTTCAGTGACAACGAGGCGGATGGGCCGATCTCGCAAGTGAACTACAGGGCGATTGCCGGTGGCTCGCCCTTCAACGTGGCGGTGGGGCTGCGTCGCCTGGGGGTCGAATCGGCACTGTTTACCGGGCTGTCCACCGATTACCTGGGCCGCCGATTGCAGCAAGTGCTGCTCAATGAGGGCGTCAGCCCCCAATACCTGCTGGATTTCGACGCACCGACCACGCTGGCGATGGTGGCTGTAGGGGCCAATGGCTCACCTCACTACAGTTTTCGTGGCGAAGACTGCGCGGACAGGCAATTGAGACTGCCCCATCTACCGGAGCTTGGCCCCGAGGTACGCGGCTTGCATTTGGGCTCATATTCCCTGGTGGTACCGCCCGTCGCCGACACGCTCCTGGCCTTGGCGCAACGTGAAAGCGGTAAGCGCCTGATCAGCCTAGACCCGAACGTGCGACTCAACCCGCAACCGAACATCGAGCTGTGGCGCGCGCGGATCGCGATGCTGGTGGAATATGCAGACCTGATCAAGGTCAGCGACGAGGACCTGAGCCTGCTCTACCCCGGCATCGATCCCCAGGTGGTCATTGAAGTCTGGCTGGAGCAACGTTGCCAATTGGCGTTCCTGACCCGTGGCGGCCAGGGGGCTACAGTCTTCAGTCGCCAGCACGGCTCATGGTCGCTGCCGGCGTGTCCGGTGGAAATGGTCGACACCGTGGGCGCGGGCGATACCTTCCAGGCCGCATTGATTGCATGGTTGACAGAACAGCGACTGGACTCGATCGAAGGCTTGCACAGCCTGACCCGGGAACAGATCAGCGCAATGCTTGGGTTCGCCATGCGCGCGGCAGCCCTGACGTGCGGCAAGACCGGGCCCGACCTGCCCTACCGCCGGCAACTGGACTGAACTGGAAAAACAGAAAAAGGGATGCCAGGTCTCGGCCATCACCAACCCGATATTGACCCACCTGGCGTTTCGATTAGCGCAAAAGCCGTTGCCTTCAGCGTCCGGTCATCCGGTGATGTTGCTGATGAAAATGGTTACCACTGGCCTGGTTCTGGTCCAGCTCGGAGCGCAGCTCGGCAATCAAGTCGTTGATTGCCCGGCAGCCGGTGAGCTTGTTGGCATCGATGTCGGACTTGATCAAGGCCACGCGATCGGTTTCATGATCGTCGTAGATCTTCACCGTCATCGACAGGTCAGGTGACAAGGTGCATTGCGAGCGCTTGGGCAGCAAACTGCTTTCAATGATGTTTCGCATTTCGAGGGCAGATAAAAACATGGCGACTCTCTCCTGTTGAGGCGGCCAACTTATGTTCGCGAAGCCGGTATTTCTTCCGTTTCCTTCCCTGCGGACTGGGACTACGAATACCGTGCCATTCGCTCGTTCTTTTGCGTTGTCGATCAGCGAGTTCGTCATGCGAACTCCTGAATCATCCCGCAAAAAATATGCCTGTATTGACGACCTTCCGGATTGATTTGAATCAAGCGCTTAGCTTCGTCCTGCTTCCACGGGCTCGTGCAGAATGCAAGGAAACACTGCTTTTCCCATGCAAACTGCAATCGCTTTGTCGCCCGGTCGCAATCTAGAGTAGCCGTTCTTTTGCAGACGCAAGCGGGCGCCCGTCGGCTGCGCCGAAAAAAGTGTGACGCCGCGTAAAAAACTCAAATCGCGCTCACCGCCGCGCGCTCCGCGACATGGCCCAGGCTGTCGAAATTGATGTTGGCGCCAGAATCGATCGCCACCAGGGTCTGGCCTTGCACACCCGTGCGGGCGACGTACTGTTTGATGCCCGCGACCGCCAGCGCGCCGGAGGGCTCGGTGATGGAACGGGTGTCGTCGTAGATGTCCTTGATCGCGGCGCACAGCTGGTCGTTGCTCACCGTCACCACCTCATCCACGCAGAAACGGCAGATATCCAGACCGTGCCCCCCGACCTGAGCCACGGCCACACCGTCGGCAAAGGTGCCCACCTGCGCCAGGCTCACCCGCTCCCCGGCCACCAGCGCTGCCTGGAGACTGGCCGAATGCTGCGACTCGACACCGATGATGCGCACATCCGGACGCAGGTACTTGACGTAGGCGGCAACCCCAGCGATCAGCCCTGCGCCGCCGACCGGGACAAAGATCGCATCCAGCCGGCCGGGTTGCTGGCGCAGGATCTCCATGGCGACGGTGCCCTGCCCGGCGATCACGTCCGGGTCATCGAACGGTGAAACGAACTCACGCCCGGTCTGTTTCGCCAACTCCAGCGCGTGGGCCAGGGCAAACGGAAAGCTTTCCCCGTGCAGCAACGCCTCGGCGCCCAGCTTGCGTACACCCTGCACTTTCAATTGCGGGGCGGTCCGGGGCATGACGATGCTGGCCGCGATGCCCAGTTCCCGCGCCGCCAGCGCGACGCCTTGGGCATGATTGCCGGCCGACGCGGCAATGACGCCACGGGCACGTTGCTCCGGGGTCAGTTGCACGAGTTTGTTGTAGGCACCGCGGATCTTGAAGGAGAACGTCGGTTGCAGGTCTTCGCGCTTGAGCAGCACCTGGTTGCCCAAGGCTTGGGACAGCCCGGGGGCGACTTGCAGCGGTGTTCGCACCGCCAGTTCGTACACCGGGGCGGCAAGGATCTTCTTGACGTAGTGTTCCAGCAGGGCAAGTTCGGCAGAACTGAAGGGCATGGCGGTCTCCTGGTTTGAACGGAGCCCGGGAGACAGAAAGAAAAAACCCGCCTCGAGGGCGGGTTGGGTGCAGCCGTCAGCTAACCCGCCAAATAAGGAATGGCGGTAATAATGCTTGGCTGGCTACGCAGTACGGTGAAAGTCATGGGTGGAAATTAGCGGTGCATGGGTGACAAGTCAACGGCGATATCAAGTGACATGGGCGGTGGGCCGCTCGGCGACTTTTCGTACAAATCCTAGCGGTTGCCATCGGGCTTCCTCGACGGCGCAGGCGACTCGAGGGTGGGTCGCGGCGAACCCGACGGCTGCCCCGCACGCGGATAACCGTTGCCGATCCCGCCGTTCTCCAGGGTGGGCGGACGTGGCACAGGGACAGTCGGATTGTTACGAAGGGTCGGCACGTTGGGCTGGGTGCCCTGCATGCTATTGGGATTGGCCCGGCGCGTCGGGCTGTTGTAGGGATTGCTGTTGCCCGGCAGATTCTGGGCCAGGAGCGCAGGACCTGCGCTCGGCACAGCGGCTTGGACAGCGGCGCTCAGGAGCAGCGCCAGGAACGTGATCATCAACCTGCTCATTCGCACACCTCGTGTATTCACGCATATCGAAAACACGCTACGCCGCCGGTTCGGCGCTGTATAAGAAAAATGTCCACCGCGAAGCCCCCTGCGAAACCTGCGAAAAACGGCAAATCCGCTCCGGCTAAAAAAGCCTCGAAGGCCTCCCGGGGCTAAGCCCTGGCGCGCAATACAAAGGAATCTGTCATGGCCAAGGCGTAACAACTGGAGGCGCCGGAATTTGGGGCATAAAGACACCGGCCCGCCTTCAAATCCAGACAAAGACCGCCAGCAAAGCGCCAAAAAACGTCCATTTCTGCAAGTAGTACAGCGGGCGGTTACGCTTCTTCAGTGCCTTGCCTTGCAGGCGGATCTTGTACAGCCTGGAAAATGCCCGGTTCAAGCCGCCGGTCTTGTCGCCGGCATCGTTGGGGGCACCGGCGGCAGCCATCACGGTGCGGCTGAACCAGCGGTTGAACGCCGTGGCCCAGCGAAATTTCATCGGCCGCTCCACATCGCAGAACAAAATGATGCGGTTACGGTTGGTGGTGTTCTCGGCGTAATGGATGAACGTCTCGTCAAACATCACCGCCTCCCCGTCCCGCCAGTGGTAGCGCTCGCCGTCGACGTCGATGTAGCAGCCGGGGTCGTTGGGCGTCTCCAGCCCCAGGTGATAGCGATACGACCCGGCATACGGGTCGCGATGGCGGACCAGCTTCGACCCAGGCGGCAATTCGGCGAACATCGCGGCCTTGATCGAACCGATGCCCTGCACAAGCTCGGTAGTGCGCGGGCACAGTTTCATCGCCGAGGGGTGACTGTCGCCATACCACTTCAGGTAGAAACGCTTCCAACCGGTCTTGAAGAATGAATTGAAGCCAACGTCGTCGTATTGGTTGGAACGCTTGATCTCGCCGGCCTGCAACAACTGCTGGCCCTCGGCGCGAATCTGCTCCCAATTGGCCTGCAACGGACTCAGGTCCGGAAACTCCCCAGGGCTCAGGAACGCTCGGCTGGGCCATTTCGAACACAAGTACAACAGGCAATTGATCGGCGCGAGAAAGGACGAGTGATCGCTCAACTGCCGCCCGAGCTTGTGCCGTACGCGCCCTCGCAGGTGCACGTAGCCGATGGACAGCAGGTAAATCGCGACGATGAACAGTTTCAAAGGAGTCCGTCACACAGTGGGGTGAACAGGCGGCCTCCCCGGCCAATCAAGCGGCAAGGGGGATGGCGTCGAGGGAGATGGCATTTTAGCCACAGTTCGTAACCGAAAGTTAAGCCTCAGTTGTGAAAAACTGTCTTGCTCCGGCAACACCCTATCGTTAATGCGGCCAGATCAGTACAATCGCCGCCAATATTACGCGCCCCCCTTTTGGCCGATGCCGCAAACCTGGCTTCGGCGCACTTGCACTCGGGCCTGGCGCTCCGTATGCAGCTGTCCTCTTATGCCGGAAGGACCCTTGCGCTTGCGACCGCGACACCTTCGCGCGGGCCGCATCAGCGCAAACAAGGTACTGAACAGGTACTGCCGCACCCTTAGCTACTCTGAATGTTCCGCAGGATAAACCTTTGATCTCTACAGCTAACATCACCATGCAGTTCGGCGCCAAGCCGCTGTTCGAAAACGTTTCGGTCAAGTTTGGCGCGGGCAACCGCTACGGCCTGATCGGCGCCAACGGTTGCGGCAAGTCGACCTTCATGAAGATCCTTGGCAGCGACCTCGAGCCGTCCGGCGGCCAGGTGATGCTCGAACCGAACGTGCGCCTGGGTAAGCTGCGCCAGGACCAGTTCGCCTACGAACAATTCACCGTGATCGACACCGTGATCATGGGCCACGAGGAGCTGTGGAAGGTCAAGGCCGAGCGTGATCGCATCTACTCGCTGCCGGAAATGACCGAAGAAGACGGCATGGCCGTGGCCGAGCTGGAAACCGAATTCGCCGAAATGGATGGCTACACCGCCGAATCCCGCGCTGGCGAACTGCTGCTGGGCCTGGGTATTCCGTTGGAACAGCACTTCGGCCCGATGACCGAAGTCGCGCCAGGCTGGAAGCTGCGGGTGTTGCTCGCCCAGGCACTGTTTTCCGATCCGGAAGTGCTGTTGCTCGACGAACCGACCAACCACCTGGACATCAACACCATCCGCTGGCTGGAAAACATCCTCACGGCGCGTAACAGCACCATGATCATCATTTCCCACGACCGGCACTTCCTCAACAGCGTCTGCACCCACATGGCCGACCTGGACTACGGTGAGCTGCGCCTGTTCCCGGGCAACTACGATGAGTACATGATCGCCGCCACCCAGTCCCGCGAACAGCTGCTGTCGGACAACGCCAAGAAGAAAGCCCAGATCGCCGAGCTGCAGACCTTCGTCAGCCGCTTCTCGGCCAACGCCTCGAAAGCCAAGCAGGCCACCTCCCGCGCCAAGCAGATCGACAAGATCCAGCTGGCCGAGGTCAAGCCGTCGAGCCGCGTGAGCCCGTTCATCCGCTTCGAACAGACCAAGAAGCTGCATCGCCAGGCGGTCACCGTCGAGCGCATGTCCAAGGGCTTCGAGGGCAAGACCCTGTTCAAGAACTTCAGCTTCACCGTCGAAGCCGGCGAGCGCGTGGCGATCATCGGCCCCAACGGTATTGGCAAGACCACCTTGCTGCGCACCCTGATGGGCGAGCTGACCCCGGACGCCGGCTCGGTGAAGTGGACCGAAAGCGCTGAATTGGGCTACTACGCCCAGGACCATGCCCACGATTTCGAAGACGATGTCAGCCTGTTCGAGTGGATGGGCCAATGGACCCAGGGCGAGCAGATGATCCGGGGTACCCTGGGCCGCATGCTGTTCTCCAACGACGAGATCCTCAAGTCGGTCAAGGTCATCTCCGGTGGTGAACAGGGTCGCATGCTGTTCGGCAAGCTGATCCTGCAAAAGCCTAACGTACTGGTGATGGACGAACCGACCAACCACCTGGACATGGAATCCATCGAAGCGCTGAACCTGGCGCTGGAGAACTACCCGGGCACGCTGATCTTCGTCAGCCACGACCGTGAGTTCGTATCGTCCCTGGCCACCCGCATCATCGAGCTGAGCGCCGACGGTGTGGTTGACTTCAGCGGCACCTACGACGATTACCTGCGCAGCCAGGGTGTGATGTTCTAAGAACGGCCCCGAGCGGTAAGCTGCAAGCAAAGCCCTGTCCGTTGTGACAGGGCTTTTTTGTAACCGGTCCCCGTGGAGAGGGAGCTTGCTCCCGCTCGGGCGGTCCGACGCCTCGGGCGCAGCAGCCGCACACCAAGCCATGCGGTTCACCTGGAACAATGCAGGGGCCTGCTTCGCAGACCAACGGGAGCAAGCTCCCTCGCCACGGGTGTTGCGGTGCCTGGGCCTACACCCCTCTCCCAAGCCATTTAGTTAGCCTGCTTCCTTTTCTCCCCGCCGCGCGCCATGATGAGGCTCTCCTGCCGCCGCCCGCGAACGAGCCCCATGTCAACGCATTCACCCGCCCCCAGCTCGCTGTCGATCACCCTGCAGATCGTTTCCATCGTCTTCTATACCTTCATCGCCTTCCTCTGCATCGGCTTGCCGATTGCCGTGCTGCCGGGCTATGTCCATGAGCAACTGGGCTTCAGCGCGGTGGTGGCCGGGCTGACCATCGGCTCACAGTACCTCGCCACCCTTCTCAGCCGCCCGATGGCCGGAAGGCTGTCGGACAGCGTCGGCACCAAGCGGGCCATCGTCTATGGGCTGTCGGGGATCGTGCTCAGCGGCGTACTGACGCTGCTCTCCACGTTATTGCAGAGCCTGCCGCTGGTGA
This sequence comes from Pseudomonas sp. FG6, assembly GCF_057809015.1. NCBI lineage: Bacteria > Pseudomonadati > Pseudomonadota > Gammaproteobacteria > Pseudomonadales > Pseudomonadaceae > Pseudomonas > Pseudomonas sp. FG6. The sequence continues at coordinate 52,929 of NZ_JBMDJD010000018.1, read as the reverse complement.
GCCTGCTGATTCTGATTGGCGGTCGTCTGCTGCTTGGTGCAGCCCAGGGCCTGATTGGCGTGGGCACGATCAGTTGGTGCATGGGCCAGGTTGGCGTGGAACACACCGCCCGCTCGATTTCCTGGAACGGCATCGCGTCATACGGCGCCATCGCCATCGGTGCCCCGCTGGGGGTAGTGATGGTCGGCGAGCTCGGTTTCGCCAGCCTGGGCGTCGCCCTGTCCCTGTTGGCCGGCGCGGCGTTGCTGATGATCCGCAACAAACCGTCGGTGCCCGTCGTTCGCGGTGAACGCCTGCCCTTCCGGGCGGTTTTCGGGCGCATCGCGCCTTACGGGACCAGCCTGTGCCTGGCCTCGATCGGCTACGGCACCCTCACCACGTTCATCACGCTGTTCTATATCAGTCGCGGCTGGACCGGCGCAGCATGGTGCCTGACGGTATTCGGCGTGTGCTTCATCCTGTCGAGGTTGCTGTTCATTTCCAGCATTGCCCGCTTCGGTGGATTCAACTCCGCCATTGCCTGCATGAGCATCGAGACCCTGGGGCTGGCGTTGCTTTGGCTGGCGCCCAGCACCGCCTTCGCACTGGTCGGCGCAGGGTTGGCGGGCTTCGGGTTGTCGCTGGTGTACCCGGCGCTGGGTGTGGAGGCCATCAAGCAAGTGCCCAACACCAGCCGGGGCGCGGGATTGAGCGCCTACGCGGTGTTCTTCGACCTCGCGCTGGCCATTGCCGGTCCGCTGATGGGGGCGGTGGCGTTGAACCTGGGCTATGCCTCGATTTTCTTCTGCGCCGCGCTCCTGTCCATCACCGGCCTGGGCCTGACCCTGCTGCTGCGCCGCCGGAGCGAAAAAACCGCTTATTGATCGGCCGTGCGCATACCCGCCCGACTCGGCTTGCCCAAGGCCTGGCTGAAAAAGCGGCTGGCCTCGGAGATCATCGTGCGGTGAATGTCCTTGCGGTCCACACCGTCGGCATCGGTGCACAAGGCCGGCATCGCCGCGATCTGTTCCTCGGTGCACGGGGCCAAAAACACAAAGTGTCCGGCGCCGACCAGGGTCTTGAAGTCCGGAGCGATGGGCAGCTTGCGGGCCAGCGCGGCGGCGTTCTTGTCAAAAGCCACCAGTTTGTCGCCGTCGCCGCTGTACAGCAGCACCGGCACATGAACGTCGGCCAAGGTGTGCCGACCGAATTTCAGGCTCAGCGGCGCCATCAGCAGCAAGGCCCGGACCCGGCTGTCGGCCACCGGTTGCAGATCGTCACGGTCAGCCACCAGCTCGCCCTGGGTGTTGCAAGCATCCCGGTCATCCGGGCGCTCCAGGCAATAACGTCGCAGGCGATTGAGGTCCGGCGTGGCGCCCGACAGGATCAGCGCCGTCTCGCCACCTGCGGAATAACCGATCACACCCACCTGGTCGGCATTGACGAACGGTGAAAGCATCGGGTCATTGAGCGTCGCGGTGATGGCTTCAGAGATCTGGATCGGCCGCCCGTAAAGGTTGCTGAGGGTACCGAGCCGGCTGTGATCCTGGGCGTTGTCGCCGGGATGAATCACCGCCACCACGACAAACCCCTTGCGCGCCAGGGACGTCGCCAAGTCATGCAGGGCCAGCGGTGTACCGGTGTTGCCGTGGGACAGCATCAGCATCGGAAAGCGGCCGATGGCGATCTGGGCGTCTGGCGCGGCATCGATCTGATAGCCGCCCAACGGGCTGGTCTGCTCTTTATCGGTTGAGGGGTAGAACGCGATGGCATGCATCGGCTGCCGATCCAACGGATCGAGAAAGCTGAGTTCATGAAAACCGGCGCTCCAATGCGGATGCAGTCCCGGAGCGGCCTGCACCGGACCGAAACTGGCAAACAAGCAAAGCAGCGACGCTGCACCAAAACGTATCATCGTATCTTCCACCTTCACCAGCGTACGGGAAGGCCCCGTCGCTCGCACACCTTGGCCGTGCATAACTTGCGCCAGAAACCCCGGCGCCGAATGCAGCAAAACCCTGCATCCCGGCCATCCAATGACGACGAGAATACAGGGTTTTGCGAAGGTTGCCCCGAAGAGCTTGGTGTCTTTACGCAAGCCTTACGCGGCGGCGAACTGTTCGCCGATCTGCGCCTTGGCGTCGCTCATGGCTTTGGCACGCATATCGTCACCGTAGGCCAGGCCTTCGGCGCGGACGAATTCGATCTCCGTGATGCCCAGGAAACCGAACATTTGTTTCAGGTATTGCTCATGGCCCACGCCGCTCGGTTGGCCGGCATGCAAACCGCCCGCGGTGGAAACGATCACCAATTTCTTGCCGCGGCACAGCCCTTCAGGGCCCGCTTCGGTGTAGCGGAACGTCTGGCCGGCCACGGCGATGCGGTCGATCCAGGCCTTGAGCTGGGTCGGAATGCTGAAGTTGTACATCGGCGCGGCAATGACCACCGCATCGGCTGCCTGGAACTCGGCCATCGTCACGGCACTGAGCTGCGCCTCGTGTTGCAGGGCAGCGTCGCGCAATTCGGCGCTGGTGCCGGCGGCGACCAGGGTCTGGGCGGAGAAATGGCTAATGGCGTCGGCGGCCAGGTCGCGATAGGTCACCACGGTTTCAGGTTCGGCGGCTTTCCACGCGTCGACCACGTCGCGGCTCAGTTGGCGGGATGCGGAGTTGTCGCCGAGGATGCTCGAATCGATGTGCAACAGTTTCATGTAAGGGCTCTCCAAGTGAGGATCGCAACCGGCGATCAATTGAGGACAATCCTACCGATGAAACCAATAGCCGATTAGTCCGTATCGGTGCGATAGTTCGTTCCATCGATAGGACAATGACAGGACAAATCGAGCCAGCTATGCAAGACCTCAACGATCTGTACTACTTCGCCAAAGTCGTCGAAGCCGGCGGGTTCGCGGCAGCCGGTCGGGCCTTGGGCATTCCCAAGTCGCGGCTGTCCCGGCGCATCGCGGAACTGGAGGCGCGTCTCGACGCCCGCCTGCTCCAGCGCACCACCCGCCAGTTGAAACTGACAGCCGTGGGCGAACGCTATCTGCGCCATTGCCAGGCGATGCTGCTAGAGGCGGAGATGGCCGACGAAGCGGTGGCGAGCATGTCCAGCGAACCTCGCGGGCGCTTGCGCGTGTCGAGCCCGGTGGGTTTGGCCCATGAAATCCTGTCGGGCTTGACCGCCTCGTTCCTGGCGAAATACCCCCAGGTGCAGTTGGAAATGGTGCTGCTCAACCGCCGGGTGGACCTGGTGAGCGAGGGCATCGACGTGGCCTTGCGCGTACGCGACCTCGGGACCGAAGACCCACTGCTGGTCACGCGACGCCTGCGCCAGGCCCGGCTGGTCATGGTGGCCAGCCCGGCCTTCGTCCAGGGGCGTCGGATCGAAACGCCGCAAGACCTCGCGCAGCTGCCGGTGCTCGGCGCACTGGAGGCCGATCGCCTGGTGCACCTGCGCCTGCTCAATGCCAACGGGGAAAGTGTCGAGCTGGCGCTGGAGGCACGGCTGGGCATCGACGATTTCATCGTCCGGCGCGCCTGCGTCCTCGAAGGCCTGGGTTTTACCTTGTTGCCAAACATGTATTGTGAGCAGGCGTTGCGCGACGGCACCCTGGTGGAATTGCTGCCGCAATGGTCGCTGCCCGACGGCTGGCTCCAGGCGGTCTACCCTCATCGCCGGGGCATGCTGCCCGCGGTACGCGCCTGGATCGACCATCTGGTGGAAGGCTTCAATCTGTGTGGAAACAGAACCCTATGAGCATGAGTGAAGAAAGCGTTGCACGGTTTTGCCTGAGCCTGCCCGGCGCCCGGGAAGACTACAAATGGGGCGGCGTCCGAGTGTTTTCCATCGCCGGGAACAAGATGTTCGCCCTGCAAAACCTGCGGGGCGACTCGTTGGCGTTCAAGGTCGACAAGGACTTGTTCCTGGGGCACTGCGACCGCCCCGGCATCCACCCCGCGCCTTACCTGGCGCGCGCCCAGTGGATCATCATGCAAGTGCCCTACCCGCTGGGCGCCGAAGAGCTGCGGGGCTTGCTGCAACGCTCCCATCAACTGGTGGTCAGCAAGTTGCCCAAGCGCACCCAGATTGGCCTGTTGCTATAGCCGTTGTTCAGAACAAGGCGCCGCCGAGGAACAACTGGTCGATCCAGAACACCTGGTGCAGCAGTACGATGATCCAGAACACCACTTGGAACGACACCTTGCGGGTCTTGTGGCGAAACACCTGCTGGGCCAACAAGGCGCCGGGCCAGCCGCCCGCCAGTTCCACCGCGTGCAGCACGTTTTCCGGGGTACGCCAGGCGTCGGTGCGGGCCTGGCGCTTGTCGTGCCAATACAGCAGGAACGCCACCAGGCTGACCGCGCCATAGGCCAGCAAGGGCACCCACGACACCGACCGCAGCCCGAACAGCAACGCGCCGAACAACGGCAGCGCACACACCAGGGCAAATACCGTCAGCTTGAGTCGCAGGTACTGCACGCCTCCGTTGCCATTGCGCCCCGCGCGTTTGCGACTGCCCGTTTCATTCATGGCTTGGCCGCGCTCCAGTCCACCCAACCGAACTGCCAGGTGGCCAGGATCAGCAGGCCGAAGGCGATCCGATACCAAGCGAACACGGCGTAGCTGTGGCTGGCGATGAAGCGCAGCAGGGCCTTGACGGCAATCATGGCGAAAATGAACGCGGTGACGAAACCGATGGCGAACACCGGGAAATCCGCCGGGACGAACAGTTGACGGTACTTGTAGCCCGAGTACACCGCCGCGCCGACCATGGTCGGCATGGCCAGGAAGAACGAAAACTCGGTGGCCGTCTTGCGCGACAGGCCGAACAACAAGCCGCCAATGATGGTCGCGCCCGAACGGGAGGTGCCAGGGATCATCGCAATGCACTGGGCCAGGCCGACCTTCAGCGCATCCTTCCAGGAGATCTCGTCCACCGTTTCGGCGTGCACCTGGTGCTGGCGCTTCTCGGCCCAGAGCATCACGAAACCACCGACCACCAGTGCTGCGGCCACCGTGATCGGATTGAACAGGTAGTGATGGATCCAGTCGGCCAACAACACGCCCAATACCACGGCGGGCAGGAAGGCGATCAGCAGGTTAGCGGTGAACCGGCGCGCGCTGGGCTGGGTCGGCAAGCCCAGCACCACGTCGAAGATCTTGCTGCGAAACTCCCAGACCACCGCGAGGATCGCGCCAAGCTGGATGATGATGTTGAACGCCATCGAGCGCTCGCCGCCAAAGTCGAGCAAGTCGGCCACGATGATCTGGTGTCCCGTGCTGGAGATCGGCAGAAACTCCGTCAAGCCTTCTACCACGCCAAGAATCAGTGCCGAAAAGGCGCTCCACAAATCCATTCATCCCCCAAAAAGGACCCTGTTTTGTACGGGTCTCATCAATAATCAAGTGTCAGGCAGGTGCACGCAGCGGCTGCACGATAACGGCTACCGGTCGAAAAAAACCAATGAAACATCGCGCGGGGCTCAGGTTTTGCGCTGCGGCGCCGAAATCCTATCAGACAAGCCCTGATAACGCTGCCGCGTTATGACTCAGGTCAATTACGGACAGCCGCCGGGCGCTACAGTGCCGGCCGTCGATATGACAAGAATAAAAAACCGGAGTGACAGCGTATGAATAGCTTGCGCAATGTGTCGATCAGCCGACGCCTTTGGCTCATCCTGATCGTGTCCATCGTGATGGTGTTCACGCTGGGCGCGTTGATGCTCAACCAGATCCACACCGACCTGTACCAAGCCAAGGTGCAGAAAACCCAGCATGTGGTGCAGACCGCCAGTGGCGTGCTCGCTTATTACCATGGCCTGGAAACCGCCGGCACCCTGACTCGCGACGCTGCGCAAAAGCAGGCCCTCAGCGCCGTGCGTGGGCTGCGCTACAACCAGAGCGACTACTTCTGGATCAACGACCTGACACCGGTCATGGTCATGCACCCCGCCAACCCGAAGCTCGAAGGCCAGAACCTCTCGGCCATTCGTGACCCGAACGGTTATGCGCTGTTCAACGAAATGGTCGCCATCGCCAAGGCCAAGGGCGCCGGCATGATCAACTACCTCTGGCCGAAGCCGGGCGCCGACGCGCCGGTGGGCAAGACTTCCTACGTTCAATTGTTCGAGCCCTGGGGCTGGGTCATCGGCTCGGGGGTGTATGTGGATGACGTCCAGGCCGAATTCCAGTCCCAGGTGATCAAGGCCTCGGTGGTTGGCCTGATCATCACGCTGCTCATGGGCGTGCTGTTGACGCTGATCGTGCGCAGCATCGTCAGCCCCCTGCAGGAGACGGTCAACGCCATGGCCAACATTGCCAGTGGCGAGAGCGACCTGACCCGCACCCTCGACACCCATGGCCAGGACGAAGTGACCCAATTGGCCCGGCATTTCAACGCGTTTACCGCCAAGTTGCGCCAAGTGGTCAGCCAGTTGCAGGTCTCGGCCAGCGCGCTGGGGCAATCCTCCAGCGAGTTGGGCAACGATGCCGCCCAGGCCCAGGAACGCAGCCAGCAGCAATCGCAGCAAATGGAACTGGTGGCCACGGCGATCAACGAAGTGACCTATGGCGTGCAGGACGTGGCGAAAAACGCCGAGCACGCCGCCAGCGAGATGCGCGACGCCGAGTCCCAGGCCCAGCAAGGCCAGGTCAACATCGACGGCAGCCTGCAACAGATCGATCGCCTGTCTCAGACCATTGACCAGGCGGTGGAAGTGATTCGCACCCTGGCGAGCGAAAGCACCCAGATTGGCAGCGTGCTGGAGGTGATCCGTTCGATCGCCGAACAGACCAACCTGTTGGCGCTCAACGCCGCGATCGAAGCCGCGCGTGCCGGCGAGCAAGGCCGTGGTTTTGCGGTGGTTGCCGATGAAGTGAGGCTGCTGGCCCAGCGCACGCAGAAGTCGACGGCGGAAATTCAGGCCATGATCGAACGCCTGCAGAATCACTCCGAAGCGGCGGTGAAAGTCATCAGCGACAGCAGCCGCGCCTCGCAACTGACCATCGAGCAGGCCGGCCTCGCGGGCGCCAGCCTCAATGCCATTGGCCAGGCCCTGCGCAATCTCAACAGCCTCAACGCCTCCATCGCCAGCGCGACCCTGCAACAGGCCCATGTGGTGGAAGACATCAACCAGAACGTCACCCAGGCCGCCGGCCTGTCCCACAGCACCGCCATGGCCGCCGAACAGTCGAGCCTGGCGAGCGGCCGACTCAAGGCGCTGAGTGAACAGTTGAACGGGTTGCTTACACAGTTCCGGGTCTGACGACCGATCGACAACCCTGTGCGAGCCTGCTCGCACAGGTTTTTTTGCTGTTCACCATAAGCTCTGTGGAAGGCCGCTCGCGATAGTGCACCCCATTCAACATTGGTATTGGAGCTCTCCACACCCTAGCGTTTACAATCCCCGCCCTTTTCCATTTCCCAAGGAACCCACCATGTCCGGGCTTGAACTGTTTGCCGCAGCCCTCGGCGTGATCGCTGTCTGGTTGACCGTCAAGCAGAACCCCTGGTGCTGGCCGATCGGCCTGGTCATGGTGGCGCTCTACAGCTGGATCTTCTTCGAAGTGAAGTTGTACTCGGACATGTTGCTGCAAGTGATTTACGCCGCCTTGCAACTCTACGGCTGGTGGCAGTGGACCCGGGCCGGGCAGCATCACGACGGGCGGCAGGTCACGCGGCTGGATGGTCCGTCCATGCTGCTCGGCCTGGGCGCAGGTGCAGTGGGCAGCTTGGTGCTGGGCGCGGCCATGGCGCACTGGACCGACGCCGCCCAGCCTTGGCTCGACGCCGCGCTGACCGGTTTCAGCCTCGTGGCCCAATGGTGGATGGCGCAGAAACGCGTGCAATGCTGGCCGCTGTGGATCGCGGTGGACGTCGTTTTCGTGGGCCTGTTCGTCTACAAAGATTTGTACCTGACCGCCGCGCTCTATGCGCTGTTCACGCTGCTGGCCGTGCAAGGTTGGCGGCAGTGGCAGGCCGATCCGGCTTTGCGCGCATGAAGGTGGTGGTGCTGACCGGCCCCGAATCCAGCGGTAAAAGCTGGCTGGCCACGCGTTTGCAGGAGCACTTCGGTGGCTTGCGGGTGGACGAATACGTGCGCCACTTCATGGAACAGAACCCACGCGACACCTGCCTGGCCGACATCACCGACATCGCTGGCGGGCAGTTGGCCTGGGAAGACGCGGCCCGCGCCGAGCAACCCTCGTTGCTGATCCTGGACACGCATCTGTTGAGCAACATCCTCTGGAGCCAGACCCTGTTCGGTGACTGTCCGGACTGGCTGGAACCGGCCCTGCTGGCCCGTCATTACGACTTGCACTTGCTGCTGAGCCCGGAGCAGGTCGAATGGACCGGTGACGGCTTGCGTTGCCAACCGGAGCTGGGTGAACGGCTGGCATTTTTCGAAGCGATCGAGGCTTGGTTGATCCGGCATCGGCAACCTTTGCGGGTCATCGAGGGCGATTGGGCGCAACGCCAGCAGCAAGTGTTCGCAGCCGTCGCCCATCTGCTGGGACAAGGCGCTGTGTTCCACGGCTGAAACAACGATGTCGCATCAAGCCCGGATCCAAAGCCGTTTCATATCGTTGTCATCAACACTGTAACCCCCCTGAAACACCCTCCCAAAACCCTGGATCCAGAGCCCTGTGATCACAGACGGCACGTCGATCGTCACGCGCCCTGTCTCAGCCTTGAAACAGGCCGCTCCTCCAAGGACGAACGCACAAATCCAATCCTTTGAATTCAAAGGCATTTCACAATCCGGCACGACCCATGCTCTACCCCTTCGCAACGCTGTATAGGGCCAGCGTACCGTAGAAGGAATCGATGCCATGGGGATGTTCGAGAGGCGCTTGAGCTATTTGCTGTTAATCGGCTGCGCCGCCAACGCAGCGCTCAGCCTGCCAGTGCAGGCCGAAGGCAACGGCGTCATCGTGCTTAACCGTGACGTGCAACCCATCGCTATTGGTCGCAACGGCGGCAAAGACCCCTACCCGACCACCGTCAACGCCAACCCGTCCGAGCGGATCGCCCAAGCGAGCGCCAGCAGCGAGCTGAGCGATGGCGAGTTCGCCAGCGTGGCCAGCGGCTCATCGATCCGCAACACGATCAACACCAATACCGGCGTGCAGGGCCTGAACGTGGTGACCAACCCCAACGGCATGCCTGGCATGGGCGCCGGACATGGAGGCGGCAGTGGTGGTGCGATCTCCGGCACCATCAACCGCTCGTTGAGCTCCGGCCTGGCCCCATTGGGTCGGCTCGCCGGAGGTCAGTGACATGAAGCCTGCATGGCTTGTACTTGCCCTGCTCGGCGCGTCCTTTGCCCATGCCGATCCCCGCGTAACGGCGAGCAACAGCGCCAACCTCCAGGATTCGGGCAGCCATTACAGCGGCAACTTCAACCTCAACCAGGCTGCGGGCGACCAGACCCAGCAGACCAATACCCGGGCCATCGCCATCGGCACCGATGCCCAGGCCACCACCGGGGTGCACCAACGCCTGGATACACCCGCCGACCCTTCGATGAACGCCACCGCCCGCATCGGTGGCCGGTCATTCACCAACGGCAACGGCGTGCTGGGCGTCAACCAGTCCGCCGGGGCCAACAACCAGATGGCCAATGTCCTGCGGGTGGGCATCAGTGCTCATCCGCAGAGCATGGACGACAGCGCCTTGTCTCAACAGAACGTGGCGTTGTTACCGAACTCAGGCGCAACTGGCGCCCCAACCGGCAGTCGCCAGGTCGTTACCAGCGACCAGGCCTTCACCGGCAGCCGTGGGGTTATCCAGGTGAACCAGAGTGCCGGGGTGGGAAACCGCATGGCAAACACCCTGAGCATCCGGGTTGCTGACTGACCCGGTCGTAAAAATAAGAAAGTACCAACACTTAACCAACGACATGCAAGGAGAAACACCATGAAACCGACAATGGCACTCCAACCATTGGTTTTCGCTCTCGCCGCTGTCATGACAATGGCCGCGCAGGCCGGAGGAAACGATAACAACGGCCATGGCAACGACCACGGCCACCACGGCCCGAAAGGCCCGAACTGGGAGCAGCAACTGTCCATCAGTGCCGGCGCCACGGCTACGGTGCTGGATGAACAGAACAGCGATGGCAACGTCGTGACCAACCAGGCCACCAAAAACACTGCCGAAGCCAAGGACTCGCTCAACGGCAGCAACGGCAACATGGGTGCCAACGTCGCAGGCGGCGACGGCAACCAGCAGGACAACGCCGCCGCCCTGGCCACGGCAGACGAAAGCTTCATTTTCGGGTCGGCTGTTTCGGCCTCCAGCGCAACCCAGGTCAATAACAACAACTACGTCAAGAACAACTCGACGCAAAACAACGCCTCGCTCACCAACGCGGGCAACAACGGCTCCGGCAACATCGGCATCAACGTGACCGCCGGCAACTTCAACCAACAGAAAAACAACCTGGCCATCGCCGTATCCGGCGGTCGGGTCGCCCAGGCCTCTGCCGCGGCGGACCAAACCTCCACGGGCCTTGTGGTCGACAACAAAGGCGTGCGGACCTACAAGACCGACACCCTTACCAGCACCTACAGCGCTTCCGGGACCTTCAAGGCCAAAGGCACCGGTACCGCCGAAGACGATCATGGCGGCTGGGACAACAAAGGCGGCTACGGCGGCGGTCATGATGACGACAAGTTCAAGTTCTCCGCCGTGGGGACCTTCGAACTGGCCGGCAGCAACACCCAGCAGGTGCTGACCCGCGACGGTTGGAAAAACCCTGTGATCAACAACGCCACCATGACCAACTCCATGAACGGTTTCTCCGGCAACGGCGGCGCCAACGTGTCGGCGGGCGTGGGCAACCAGCAAAGCAACTCGCTGTCCATTGCGGCTGGCTGCAAGGCTTGCATGTAAAAAAGTACCACTGTGGGAATGACTCTGTGGGAGCACAGCTTGCTCGCGATGAGGGCGTCACATACGGCACCTCTGTCGGCTTGAAATCGCTGTCGCGAGCAAGCTGTGCTCCCACGGATCCACGCCCACAGGGAGCTTTTTCCCGGCTCTAGATCAGGTGTATCGATCATGCGCGCCACGACTGCCCTTTCCCTACTGCTCTGCATGGCTTGCACAGCACAAGCCGCATCGATGCCCGTTGCCGCGCTGCCCGGCGGCATGCTGGTCTTCAAACCCGTGCAAAGCGTGCGCGAACGCAAGTTCAGTGACATCGTCGAGCAGAAAACCGATTTCAGTTGCGGTGCCGCCGCGCTGGCCACAGTGCTGCGCCAGGCCTATTGGCTGGATGTCGACGAAGAACACGTCATCAAAGGCATGTTGGTCAATGCTGACCAGAACCTGGTCCGCACCCAAGGGTTCTCCATGCTCGACATGAAGCGCTACGTGGAAACCATCGGCATGCGTGCCCGAGGCTACCGGATCCCACCCGAAAAACTCGAAGCGGTGACGATCCCGGTGGTCGTGCTGATGGAGATCCGCGGCTACAAGCACTTCGTGGTGTTGCAGCGCGCCGACAAGCAGTGGGTCTACATCGGCGACCCGGTGCTGGGGCACAAGCGCTACGCCCATGATGACTTCGTCAAAGGCTGGAACGGCATCGTCTTTGCGATCGTCGGCCCCGGCTACGACAAGACCAATGCCCTGCGCAGCCCTCCACAACCGTTGACAGCCCGTAACAAGCTGGACGGCTTCAACCCGGTCAGGGATGCAGAGCTGATGGATTTTGGCTTCATACAGAGCGACTTTTTCTAATCGCCGATCTTTCCAATTGCTGACCACTGCCAACGAATAACTACAAAAGGAGCAGGATGCTCCGGGAGCAGGACATGAAAACTTCACACTGGCTCTCGCTGGCCTGCCTGGTCGCGACTGCCTCGGGCTACGCCCATGCCGGATTCAAACCCATCGAGGTCCAGGACCAGGAGCTTGCCGAGCTTCGCGGCCGCTACATCATGCCAGGCCGGATCATCAGCTTTGGCATTGTCATGAGCAGTACCTGGCGCAACGCCAGCGGTGACGTCATCGGCGCCACGAGTTCCATGCAGATCCAGGCCAGCACGGTCAAACCCCAATTCTACGTTTCCACCCTCAAGCAGACCGGCAATGGCCACACCCCGGAACAGGGCAACGGCAACATTACCGGTGGCGCCGGCCTGGGCTCCAGCCAGGGCGTGACCCAGAGCGTGCGCGCGGCAGGCGACGGCAACACCGCCTACAACAACGTCAGCATCAATGTGAAGGAGAGCAACCAGGCACCCGCGCTGGCGCCCTCCCAAGGCCAGCTGCTGACCCAGGGCCAGACCATCAGCGGCAGCAATGCCGCCGGCAGCGTCGCGGTCACCGCCACCGGCAGCGGCGTGCAAATGGCAATCCAGGCCAACCATAACCAGGGCAGCACGTTGCAGCAGGTGGCCCAGGGCGGCTTGCTGCAAAACACCCGCCTGCTGGGCAATAGCAACCTGGTGAATAACCTGACGCAACTCAACGTGGTGCTGAACAACAACGGCCCCAGTGCCGGGGCATTGGACTGTAACCTGACCCAACTGCGAGGCCTCCGCAATCTTGGTTATTGAACTACGCTGAGTCGCGATCATTGGGCAAATAGGGACGGCATATTCATGTATCGATCCGTATCGTTGCGCGCTGTGATGTGTTTAAGCACGTTGTTCCCGGCAGCCGTGTTGCAAGCGGCACCCGATGCGGACATCGAGGCCCTGAAACAGGAACTTCTCGAGCTCAAGCAGCGATACGAGGTCCAGCAAAAGGCCTTGGCGGTGCTCGAACAGCGGGTTCGCCAAGTGGAGGACCAGCCCGCCACGCCGGCGCCCAAGCGCCTGGTCAAGTCCCCTGCCGACATGAAAGGCAACCAGACCGTCGCTGGCGGCGCGGCGGCAACGGCCGGTGGCAGCGGCTATGGGCAATCCCTGGCCGATGACTCCCAGCCCGCCCAAAGCGTATCCAACCTGTATGACGAGGCCAGCGGCTTCTTCGGCGGCGGCAAGTTCAGCTTCGAAACGGGCGTGACCTATTCGCGCTACGACACGCGGCAACTGATCCTCAACGGTTTCCTGGCCCTGGATTCGATTTTCCTGGGCAACATCAACCTGGACCGGATCAAGGCCGATACCTGGACCCTGGACCTCACCGGTCGCTACAATTTTGACAACCGCTGGCAGTTCGACCTCAACGTGCCAGTGATCTACCGCGAATCCACGTACCAGTCGGGCGGGGCCAACAATGGCGCTGCCGGCGTCACCAGCGAAGAAACGGTCACCCGTGACCCGACCATTGGCGACGTCAACTTCGGCATCGCTTACAAGTTCATGGACGAATCGGTCGACAGCCCGGACGCCGTGGTCACGCTGCGGGTCAAGGCGCCGACCGGCAAGGACCCGTTCGGCATCAAGCTGCGCCAATCCCAGGCCAACACCAACCTGTTCGTGCCTGAAGACCTGCCCACCGGTAACGGCGTCTGGTCGATCACCCCCGGGCTTTCGCTGGTCAAGACCTTCGACCCGGCCGTGCTGTTCGGCACCCTGTCCTACACCCACAACTTCGAAGAGTCGTTCGATGACATCAGCTCCACCGTCAATCAGAAAGTCCCGGGCAAGGTGCGCATCGGCGACAGCTTCCAGATTGGCGCCGGCGTGGCATTTGCCTTGAATGAGAAGATGAGCATGTCGTTCTCGGTCTCGGACCTGATCCAGAAGAAAAGCAAGCTCAAACAGGACGGCGGCGATTGGGAATCGGTGGTGTCCAGCGACGCCAACGCCGGCTACTTCAACATCGGCATGACCATCGCTGCCAGCGACAACCTGACAATCGTGCCCAACCTGTCCATCGGCATGACCGACGATGCGCCGGACTTCAGCTTCAGCCTGAAATTCCCGTATTACTTCTAAGGGCGGAGCAAAACCAATGTGGGAGCAAGCAAACTTTGCTCCCACAGAGATTTGGTGTTGAAACACAGCCCCGTTGAACACCCGAGAACCCTGTGGCGAGGGAGCTTGCTCCCGCTGGCCTGCGCAGCAGGCCCCTGCGTCGCGTCAGACAGGCCGCACTATCCGGCTTTGCGACTGCTGCGCAGCCGAGCGGGAGCAAGCTCCCTCGCCACAGCAAGGCTGCTCAAGGCGTGAGTGCGGGAGTGGGTTGGCCCCTTGGTTCAACGAATTTGATGCTTATGCAACAACCGATAGAACGTCGGCCGCGAGACCCCCAGCACCCGGGCGGCGACGCTCAGGTTATCGCTGTGGCGGTTGAGCACGTCGCTCAGCGCCTGGCGCTCGGCGCGGGTCTTGTAGTCTTCCAGGGTCCCCATGGGGGCGGCGACACCTTGAAAGCCGTCCAGGCCGAGGTCGCGGGCTTCGATCTGGCGGCCCTCGGCCAACACCAGGCCACGACGTACACGGTTGGCCAATTCGCGGACATTGCCGGGCCAATCATGCATGCCCATCGCCACCAGCGCATCCTCACTGAAACTGCGCGGACGGCGACCGGTTTCCTGACTGTAGGAATGGGAAAAGTGGCTGGCCAGCATCGCCAGGTCGCCATGACGCTCACGCAACGGCGCCATCACCACCTGCAACACGTTCAAGCGGTAGTACAGGTCTTCGCGAAAGCGCTTGTGCTCGATCGCCGCTTCAAGGTCCACATGGGTCGCGGCCAACACCCGCACATCGACAGCAATCGGCTGGCTGCCACCGACCCGTTCGATGCGTTTTTCCTGTAGGAAACGCAACAGATTGGCCTGCAATTCCATGGGCAGATCGCCCACCTCGTCGAGGAAAAGCGTGCCACCGTTGGCCGCCTCGATCCGCCCGATCTTGCGCTGGTGAGCCCCCGTGAAAGCGCCCTTCTCGTGCCCGAACAGTTCGGACTGGATCAAGTGCTCGGGGATCGCACCACAGTTAATGGCAATGAACGGTTTGTTGCACCGGTGGGACTGGCGATGCAGGGTGCTGGCCACCAGCTCCTTGCCAGTGCCGCTCTCGCCGCGAATCAGGACCGGCGACTCGGTCGGCGCAAGCTTGCTCAACAATTTGCGCAGTTCCCGCATCGGTTTGCTGTCACCGAGCAGTTCATGTTCGGACTGGCTGATGTGAATCGAGCCCTGCCCGCGCAGGCGCGCCATGCCAAACGCCCGACCCAGCGTCACCTGGACTCGGGACACGTCGAACGGCAAGGTATGGAAGTCGAAGAACCATTCGCAGACGAAATCGCCCACGTTCTTCAAGCGCAGCACTTCCTGGCTGAGCACCGCGATCCACTCGGCACCACTGCGGCTGATCAGTTCCTTGACCGCTTCGGGGCGCTCAAGATGAAACGGCTGCAGGCGCAACAGGCCAACGTCGCAGGTGCGATCGGCTGCATGTTCAAGGGCGCAACTGTCCACTTCCCAACCGATGCTGCGCAGCTCAGGCAACAGGCGATGGCAATCATCGCAGGGATCAACCACGAGCAGACGACGCGACGTACTGGCTTCGATCATGACTGATCCTTGGCGCCAAAATAAAGAAATATGATTAGAAACAGGCGTTTGGCAAACCTGCATGTAACAGTAGCAAGAAGTTGACGCTCGCTTGTATCAATTGATTATCGAAAGTCTCGAAAAGTGGTTATAAGCGAACGTTTCGTTAGTTGCCAAGCCGAAAAAACTTTCAAAAACCTTTCAAACAAAAGCCCCGGAGCCTGGTCTGAAAGAAAATCGAAATTTATTCAAAGAATGTGTGACCCGCCCCCGGGTTCGGAACATCAGTACAAGTAACCTGCCGCACGGTACGCCCAACCGACGGCCTATCATTTGATTGGGCAAACTCAAGAGAAACTGCCATGAACGCCCCGCTCCGTATCAACGAAGCTCTTTTGATCGCCGACCGCGCATTTCGTCCTTTCCAGTGCGTGGCCTGGGCTCCACAAGACGGTAATGGTGAACTTAACCTGACCGTCGTCGACCGTACCAACACCCATATAGGCCGCACCAAGATTCCAAGCAGTGCCTATACCGATCCTGCCAAACTGGCCAATCTGTTGAAACAGGCCCGTGCGCAACTGAGTCAGGAAGGTTACACACTGCAATCCTGGTCCATGCCTGAATAAACTCCGGGAAAAGCCTGTTATTGATTGCAGGCTTTGCAGTGGCCCGGAAAGTCATTGTTCCGGCACGGATCGTCTGTCGTTGTATAGGACATGACAGTTGTCTGCTGTCCCGTTCAAGGATTGAATGTTGCCCTCATGCAGTCGTCGCCCTCACGGGCCGGTCGATACGCAAGGAGAGGCATTGCATGCCCGATCAATACGCGTTTGCGGTCTCCAGGGCCGAAGCCCGTGCCGGACAACTGGACCCAGGCTTTGCCAATGCCGGCAAAGCCTGGGTTCATTTTGCCGACAGCACGTGCAGCCTGACCAAGGGCTTGACCGTCGACCACGCCGGACGGATTCTGCTGACCGCCCGTATCGAAACGCCTCATGGCAGCCGCTTCGGGCTGGCGCGACTCAATGCCGATGGCTCGGTCGATCCCAGTTTCGGCATCCACGGCTGCATCACCGGCGCGTTTGAAGACGGCGGCGAAGCGACTGTCGGCAAAGCCGTCGAATTGCCCGACGGGCACATCCTCCTGTCCGGCCTGCACTACGAAAACCGCGACCGCACCCTTCCCGCCCTGGCGTTGTTCGATCAACAGGGCCGCGCCGTGCAGCGCTTCGGCAACACCGGCCGACAGGTTATCCGACTCTGCGGCAACCTCTCGCAAGGCTTGCGCGACCCTTGGCTGCCGCCCGGCATACCGGGTCTTGAAGCCTGCGACATGCAAGTCCAGGCCGATGGCCGGATCCTGTTGCTGGCCAATCATCACTTCCAATTGGCCGACCATGTCGGCGTACTGATCCGACTCCTGCCGGACGGCACGCTGGACGCTTCGTTCAATGGCCGAGGCTTTGTCATCGTCCGGCGATCGCTGAAGAACACCTGGCTCGGCTGTTTGCTGCTCCAGGCTGACGGCCACATTATCGTGGGGGGCGCCATCGACTCGCCCCAGCAGGGCCTGATCGCCCGTTACGACCCCAGCGGCAAGCTCGATGACAGCTTCGGCGAGGACGGTTTCCTGTCCATCAACGTCCAGAACCGCAGCGTAATGGTCAGCCAGGTCGTCCAGTATGAACAGGGTGACCTGCAAGCGTTCGGCAGCAGCCGCGACCCCATGCATTGCCTGTCCTTGAAAGTGCGTGCGGACGGCAGGCCAGACCCGCACAACAACCAGGAACAATGCCGCCTGCTGGAGATGGGGCACAACCCCAGCCAATGGACCGCCGCCCTGGTTCAGCCCGACGGCAAACTGGTAACCGCCGGCGCCATCGTCGGCGGCATCGAAGCCGATTTCCTGCTGGCCCGGCACCTGCCCAACGGCAGCCTGGATCCGGGCTTTGGCCAGGGCAAGGGCTGGGTCCGCACGCGACTCGGCTACAGCCTGGACACCGCTACGTCACTGGCCGTACAGGCGGATGGCAAGATTCTGGTGGGCGGCTATTCGCTCTTGGGCAATTATCGAGCGGTGGTGGCACGGTACTGGGGGTGACGAGGCTTGATATTCGGATTTTCTTGCGGCAAGTTGCGCGCTTCTAATTAAAAGGAGCAGCCGATGTCCGGTTCAATGGCCCAGGCTTTCGCGCATAACTTTCTGGGGCACTCACCACGCTGGTACAAGGCGTGCATCGTTACTTTCCTGATTCTCAACGCCGTGGTGCTGTGGACACTGGGTCCGGTGGTTGCCGGCTGGATGCTGGTCATCGAGTTCATCTTCACCTTGGCCATGGCCCTCAAGTGCTACCCGCTGATGCCCGGCGGCCTGTTGCTGCTTGAGGCCCTGGCGCTGGACATGACCACACCCCAGGCGCTGTACGACGAGCTGCTGCACAACTTCCCGGTGATCCTGCTGCTGATGTTCATGGTCGCCGGGATCTACTTCATGAAGGACCTGCTGCTGTTCCTGTTTTCACGCCTGCTCCTGGGTGTGCGCTCCAAGGCGGCGCTGGCGCTGATGTTCTGCTTTCTTTCGGCCTTCCTGTCGGCGTTCCTCGATGCATTGACCGTCACGGCCGTGATCATCAGTGCCGCGATGGGTTTCTATGCGGTCTACCATCGCGTGGCCTCAGGCAACGATCCGCGCCAGGACAGCAGCGTCGACGAAGACCATGACCTGCCGACGCTGCATCATCAGGACCTGGAGCAGTTCCGCGCCTTCCTGCGCAGCCTGCTGATGCACGGCGCCGTCGGCACCGCGCTGGGCGGCGTGTGTACCCTGGTGGGCGAGCCGCAGAACCTGCTGATCGGCCATGAAATGGGCTGGCACTTCGCAGATTTCTTCAGGAGGGTCGCCCCGGTTTCGCTGCCGGTGCTGGTGGCGGGCCTGGTGACCTGCGTGCTCCTGGAGAAGCTGCGCTGGTTCGGTTACGGCACGCTGCTGCCGGACAACGTACGCGCCGTGCTGGCCGACTACGCCGAGCAGGACAACCGCGAGCGCACCGCACGCCAACGGGCTGCGTTGATCGTCCAGGGCGTCGCTGCGCTGATCCTGATCGTGGCCTTGGCCCTGCACATCGCCGAAGTCGGCCTGATCGGCCTGACGGTCATCGTCCTGATCACCGCCTTCACCGGCATCACCGACGAGCACCGGCTCGGCAACGCCTTCAAGGACGCCATGCCGTTCACCTCTCTGCTGGTGGTGTTCTTTGCGGTGGTGGCGGTCATCCATGACCAGCAGTTGTTCACACCGCTGATCCAATGGGTGCTGGCCCTGCCCGTCGATCGCCAGCCTGGCATGCTGTTCATTGCCAACGGCCTGCTGTCGGCCATCAGCGACAACGTCTTCGTGGCCACCATCTACATCACCGAAGTGAAGCAGGCGTTCGTTTCCGGCAGCATCAGCCGTGAACATTTCGAAACCCTGGCAGTGGCCATCAACACCGGCACCAACCTGCCCAGCGTCGCCACGCCCAACGGCCAGGCGGCTTTCCTGTTCCTGCTGACCTCGGCGATTGCCCCGCTGATTCGCCTGTCCTATGGCCGGATGGTCTGGATGGCCTTGCCCTATACCGTGGTGATGGGTGGTTTGGGCTGGTTTGCGGTGACGTACTGGTTGTAAAGCTACTGGAGGCAGAAGTAACCCGTGGCGAGGGAGCTTGCTCCCGCTGGGCTGCACAGCAGCCCCATTCCCATTTAACACGGTGTGCCAGGAAAGTATGGCCGCCAGGTTTACGGCCGCTGCGCAGCCCAGCGGGAGCAAGCTCCCTCGCCACAAAGGTCATAAGGTCCTATCGCGGGAGAATGTACCGCTCGATGGCCAAGGCCGCGCCGTCTTCGGTCACGGCGGCGGTGACCACATCGGCCTGGTGCCTGATCGCCTCCTCCGCCTGCCCCATGGCAATCGACAATCCCGCACGTTGGAACATCGCCGGGTCATTGCCGCCGTCGCCCATGGCCGCTGTCTGATGCAGCGGCACCTCGAGGAAGGCCGCCAGGGTCGACAAGGCTTCCCCTTTGTTGGCCTTCATCGCCGTGACGTCCAGATAGATCGGTTGCGAGCGCGAGACCTGGGCCTGGCCCTTGAGCAGCGGATGCAGCCGCGCCTCCAGTTCCACCAACAGGTCGGTGTTGGCGCTAGTGGCGACGATCTTGTCCATGCGCTCCAGATAAGGTTCGAAACTCTCGACCTCCACCGGCGGATACCCCAGGCCGCGCGTTTCCACAGGCACCATCGGCCCGTTGGCGTCGCGTACCAGCCATTGGTCGTCGGCAAACACCCACACCTCGATGCCAGGCTGGTCGGCGTACAACGCCAGCGTCGTGAGCGCCGCTTCGACGGGCAGGTAGTGCACGGCCAGGAAACTGCCGTCGGGATGAACCAGCGTACCGCCATTGAACGCAGCCGTAGGCAGGTCGACACCAAACGCTTCGATGAAGTGCAACATCGCCCGCGGCGGTCGTCCGGTGGCGAGGCTGAACAGCACTCCTGCCTCACGCAAGGCGCGAACCGCTTCGACGGTGCGCTGGTTGAGACTGTGATCAGGCAGCAGCAACGTGCCGTCCATGTCACTGAGCAGAAAACGGATGGGATGTTTCACCTGGACACTCATCCGAGGCCATGCCAGACGCGACCGTCGCGTGTCAGCAGGTCATTGGCGGCCGAGGGGCCATCTTCGCCGGCCTTGTAGGACTGCACCGAGGCATCCTGCTGCCAGGCATCGAGGAACGGTTGCACCGCACGCCAGCCATTCTCAATGTTGTCGGCGCGCTGGAAGAGCGTCTGGTCGCCGGTCAGGCAATCGTAGATCAGCGTTTCGTAGCCCGTGGACGGCTGCATTTCAAAGAAATCCTTATAGGCAAAGCCCAATTCGATGTTCGCCATGTCAAGCGTCGGCCCGGGCCTCTTGGCCAGTAGGTCGAACCACATGCCTTCATTGGGCTGAATCTGGATTCTGAGGTACGTCGGTTGCAGTTCGTCGACCTCCGTGTCACGAAACGGCGCGTAGGGCGCGGGCTTGAAGCAGATCACGATCTCGGTATCGCGCACGCTCATGCGCTTGCCGGTACGCAGGTAGAACGGCACGCCCACCCAACGCCAGTTATCGATCATGACTTTCAGGGCCACATAGGTTTCGGTGTTGCTGTCAGGTGCGACGTTGGCTTCCTGGCGATAGCCGTTCACTGCCTTGCCGGCGACAGCGCCGGCGG
Organism: Pseudomonas sp. FG6; assembly: GCF_057809015.1. Lineage (NCBI taxonomy): Bacteria > Pseudomonadati > Pseudomonadota > Gammaproteobacteria > Pseudomonadales > Pseudomonadaceae > Pseudomonas > Pseudomonas sp. FG6. Next base: position 32,224 of record NZ_JBMDJD010000018.1, on the reverse strand, counting down.
TGTACTGGCCGCGGATCGAATTGGCCCGGGCCTGTTCCACTGTCCAGGGCCGAATCGCACCGACGACCTTGGCCTTTTCCCCCCGCACCGCATCGGCGCCGAACGCAGCCGGTGGCTCCATGGCCACCATCGCCAGCAACTGGAACAGATGGTTGGGGACCATGTCCCGCAGGGCGCCGGTGTGTTCATAAAAACTGCCACGGGTTTCCACACCGACGGTTTCGGCGGCAGTGATCTGCACGTGGTCGATGTAATGGTTGTTCCAGAACGCCTCGAACAGGCTGTTGGAGAAGCGGCTGACGAGAATGTTCTGCACCGTTTCCTTGCCCAGGTAATGGTCGATCCGATAGATCTGTTTCTCGCTCATGACCTTGAGCAGGCGGGCGTTCAGCGCTTCGGCGGTTTGCAGGTCGGAACCGAACGGCTTTTCGATCACCACCCGCCGGAAAGCGCCCTCACGCTCCTCAAGCAGCCCGGCCGCGCCAAGGCGACTGACCACTTCACTGAAGAAGCGCGGCGCGGTCGCCAGGTAGAAAACCGCATTGCCGGTGCCGCTGGCGGCGATCTTCGCCGCCAGCGCTGCATAGGTGTCGTCTTCGAGGAAATCTCCCTGGACGTAGCTGATGCCCTGGGCCAGCTTGGCCCACAGCAACGGGTCGAGCGCGCGGTCAGGATCGCCGCCCTTGCCCGCCGCTTCCTGACGGATGAAGTCCTCGAGCTTCCTGGCGAAATCCACATCGCTGATGGCGTTGTGGTCGACGCCCACGATGCGCAGCCCATCGTCCAGCAGACCGTCGCGACTGAGGTGGTAAAGCGCCGGCATCAGCAGGCGCTTTACCAGGTCGCCATGGGCGCCGAACAAAAACAATGTGCTCGGCGGCGCGGGTTCTGCCGTGGATGGGCTGCCGATCGAGGTCATTTTTTCGGTGTCTCCACGTGGCCGCCAAAGCCCAAGCGCATGGCCGAAAGCATCTTGTCGCCGTACGTGCTTTGCTGGCGCGAGCGGAAACGGGCGAACAGCGAACTGGACAGTACCGGGACCGGCACCGCTTGCTCGATGGCGGCCTCGATGGTCCAGCGCCCTTCACCGCTGTCGGCCACCTCGCCGGAAAAACCATCGAGTTTCGGATCGACCGCCAACGCATCGGCAGTCAGGTCCAGCAACCAGGACGAAACCACGCTGCCGCGCCGCCAGACTTCGGCAATATCGGCGACATTCAGGTCAAAACGCTGTTCTGGCGGCAGACTTTCGCTGGACTTGGTCTTGAGGATGTCAAAGCCCTCGGCGAAGGCCTGCATCATGCCGTATTCGATGCCGTTGTGGATCATCTTCACGAAATGTCCCGAACCGGCCGGGCCCGCATGGATGTAGCCACGTTCGGCACGGTCATCGTCGGACTGGCGATCACGGGTGCGCGGGATGGTGCCCATGCCCGGCGCCAGGCTGTCGAACAGCGGGTCCAGGCGCTTCACCACCCCGGCGTCGCCGCCGATCATCATGCAATAGCCGCGCTCCAGGCCCCAGACGCCGCCGGAAGTGCCGACATCGATGTAGTCCAGGCCTTTTTCCGACAAGGCTTGGGCACGTCGGATGTCGTCCTTGTAGTACGTATTGCCGCCGTCAATGATCACATCGCCCGGCTCAAGCAATTCACCGAGCACGTTGATGGTGTCTTCGGTAGGAGCGCCGGCCGGCAACATGACCCAGACGGCCCGAGGTTTTTCCAGGCCGGCGACCAACGCCGCCAGATCGCCAGCACCTGTAGCACCCTCCTGGACCAGATTTTCGACAAAAGTCGCATTTCGGTCGTAGACCACGGTGGCGTGGCCTTTGAGCATCAAACGCCGCGCAATATTGCCGCCCATCCGGCCCAATCCGATGATTCCGAGTTGCATGTGCGGATGCTCCCTACTACAAATAAAGGTAAGTCAAAGGTTTAGCTCCGACTACAAAGGAGGTTAGTCCAGAGCATTGCAGCATAGTTTCCGGGTAATTGGAGGGATCACAAGCAATAACACTCCAAACCCGGTGAAGGCACAGCGACCATGAAAAATAAAAAAGTTCCAATCACAAGCAAAAGAAATCAGAATCGGCGCCGATAGTAGGGTGTCGACCAAAATACTGGCGGCATCTCTACAGTTGATGTACGCCATTTGCGAGGTGAGCAATGGGCCCAGTCGTTACCGCACGTCCTCCCCAAACCCTTTACGTGACCATTCGTCGCGACGAATTACGCCTGCTTAAAGAAGAGCGCGACCTGCTACTCGAAGAAGTGACGCAGTTGCGCATGCAGCTGCAACACGTCCAACTGTCCTCTCAGAACCAGGCGATGATTCGATAATCGCCCGCAGCTCCCTGCAAGCGACGCTGCCGACGCGGTGTCGCTTGCGGGAGCGAAGCTCGCACAGAGAAAAACTACACCGTCCTCATCGCGGCCAAGCTTTGCGACCACTAGTAGATCTATCCCTTGGGCCTGGTGCATTTGCACCCAAGGCCGCACTTTGAAACCAAAAACTCACGAACTTTTCACAAGCGCCTCGCAATAATCCCCGCCTTTAAGGTTTCTCGGCGTCTGCCTGCGGTTACCCATCCGGGACCGACAGCATCGTCGACAAGGGCTGGAGCGCTTGATGAGCTTGTTCAAACGCAGCAAAACGACTGCGAAAGGTTTCGACTGGGCCGGACTCGGCTGGCTATTCCTGTTCTTCTGGTATTTCTCGGGCATTACCCAACTGCTTATCCTCCTGAGCGACACGTCCGGCTTCTCCGGGTTTCGCCAGGCCTTCGTGATGAGCGCGTTGTGGCTGGCCCCCCTGCTCCTTTTCCCTGCCCGCGCGCGCTTGCTCGCCGCATTGATCGGCCTCGTGCTGTGGGCCTGCTCCATGGCCAGCCTGGGCTATTTCTTCATTTACCAGCAGGAATTTTCCCAGAGCGTCATTTTCATCATGTTCGAGTCGAACGTGGCCGAAGCCGGGGAATACCTCACGCAATATTTTGCCTGGTGGATGGTCGCGGCCTTCTTGGTCCACACCGCTGTCGGCTATTGGCTCTGGACGCGCCTGCGCCCGGTATACCTGCCTCGGGGCCAGGCCCTGGTGACGGCCGTTGTCATTGTGGCGGCCGTGGTCGGCTATCCGCTGGTCAAGCAGACCCAGCGCACCGGCAGCTTCGCCGGGGGCCTGGAGAAGTTCGAAGATCGCATCGAGCCCGCGGTGCCGTGGCAAATGGTCGTTGCTTATCATCGCTACACCGAACAGCTGGAAAACATGCAAGGCATGTTGCACAGCGCCAGCAAGATCCCGCCCCTGAGCAACCTCAAGGACGCCATGGCCGAACAGCCGGCGACCCTGGTGCTGGTGATCGGTGAATCCACCAACCGCCAACGCATGAGCCTCTACGGCTACCCGAGGGAAACCACGCCGGAACTGGACAAGCTCAAGGGCGAGCTTTCGGTATTCGACAACGTCATCACGCCGCGCCCCTACACCATCGAAGCGCTGCAGCAAGTGCTGACGTTCGCCGATGAGGAGAGCCCGGACTTGTACCTGAGCACACCGTCGCTGGTGAGCATGATGAAACAGGCCGGCTACAAGACCTTCTGGATCACCAACCAGCAGACCATGACCAAGCGCAACACCATGCTCACGACCTTCTCCCAGCAGGCCGACGAACAGGTGTACCTGAACAACAACCGCAACCAGAACGCCGCGCAATACGATGGCGACGTCATCGAGCCGTTCAACAAGGCCCTGGCCGATAGCGCACCGCGCAAGCTGATCGTGGTCCACCTGCTCGGTACCCACATGAGCTACCAGTACCGCTATCCGCCTGCCTTCGACAAGTTCACCGACCGCCAGGGCGTGCCGGCCGGCTTGCGTGACGATCAGGTCCCGACCTACAACAGCTACGACAATGCGGTGCTGTATAACGATTTCGTCGTGTCCAGCCTGATCAAGGACTACGCCAAGACCGACCCTAACGGCTTCTTGCTGTACCTGTCAGACCACGGCGAGGACGTCTTCGATTCGCAAGGCCATGACACCCTGGGCCGCAACGAAGGCAAGCCGACCGCACCGATGTACACCATCCCGTTCATGGCCTGGGCGTCGCCAAAATGGCGCGAAAGCCATGACTGGAACTTTGCCGGTGACCTGTCGCGGCCTTACAGCAGCTCGCACCTGATTCATACCTGGGCAGACTTGGCGGGCTTGAGTTTTGATGAGCTGGATCGCAGCAAGAGCCTGGTCAGCACTGACTTCAAGGCTCGGCCGCTGTTGATTGGCAATCCTTATGAGAGTCAGCACAAAGGGTTGATCGATTTCAGCCTGGTGCAGCCCAAGGCACCTACGGCCAAAGTCGTGCAGCAGTGACTGGGGCTCGCCGTTGCTGAGGTAACGGCGGGTCATTACTCAGTGCCTCGTCCAGGTCGGGATACCCGGACGTAGGCATTGCTCCGAGGGCCGCCGCCAGGCGGCCGGGTAGCCGACCGGTCTCTTCATCGGCACCCCGATCGTCTGCGTGAGCAAGCTTGCTCACGACTGCGATCTCACCTTCCCCCACGCACCCAATCAATCCGTGCAACCCCATCGCGCCGCCGGGCCTGCCCACGCTTGGCAAACGGCCGCTGCACCACGATGCCGATGAAGCCCGTCGCGATCGCCTGCCTACCGCACGCCCTCTGATTCGCAAACCGTTGCGCAAGAGCGCCGCGAAAACCCCATCCTCATTGGGGTTGACGCAACCGGACGACGTTTATCGGATCCGCCAGAAAGCCCTTGCAATGATCGTATTACGGTATACCATCAGACCTACAAATCTATAAACCACGAGGGCCGTCCAATGATCGATGCCGCTGTCTACAAACAAGTCCTGGGCTCATTCCCGTCCGGCGTAACCGTGATCACCACGTTGGATGACGACGGCCAAATCGTCGGCCTGACGGCCAGCGCCTTCAGCTCGCTGTCCATGGACCCGGCCCTGGTGCTGTTCTGCCCCAACTACAGCTCCGACTCCTACCCGGTACTGATCAAGAACAAGCGCTTCGCCATCCACGTGCTTTCCGGCGGCCAGCAAAGCGAGGCCTACGCCTTTGCGCGCAAGGGCAAGGACAAGGCGCAGGGCATCGAATGGACCCTGAGCGCGCTGGGCAACCCAATCCTGGCCAACGCCACCGCGGTGATCGAGTGCGAACTGTGGCGCGAATATGAAGGGGGTGACCACGCGATCATGGTCGGTGCGGTGAAGAACCTGATCGTGCCTCGGCAGGACGACGGCCCCATGGTGTATTGCCACGGCAAGATGGGCGCCCTGCCCGTTCTGGCCTGACAGGATATATTTTGCAGATATTCCGTATTATGGTATACCAATAATCAGTCAGATCGAGCGCAGTCCTCAGTGATGCGCTTACCCTGGCGAGAACACCCGGGAGCCCCGCGCTCGTCCCAGGCAACAGGCCCGCAATCGACAGGCCGACAACAAGAGATCCGAGGTAAGCGTCATGAAATTTTCCCTGTTCGTACACATGGAACGTTGGGACGAAAGTATCAGCCATCGCCAGCTGTTCGAAGACTTGAGCGAGCTGACCCTGCTGGCCGAAGCGGGTGGTTTCAGCACGGTCTGGATCGGCGAACACCACGCCATGGAATACACCATTTCGCCGAGCCCGATGCCGTTGCTGGCCTACCTGGCGGGCAAGACCACCACCATTCACCTGGGCGCCGGTACCATCATCGCGCCGTTCTGGCACCCGCTGCGGGTAGCCGGCGAGTGCGCGCTGCTGGACGTGATCAGCAATGGACGGATGGAAGTCGGCCTGGCGCGTGGCGCCTATCAAGTGGAGTTCGACCGCATGGCCGGCGGCATGCCCGCCTCCTCCGGCGGCCAGGCGCTGCGGGAAATGGTTCCGGTAGTGCGCGCCCTGTGGCAGGGCGATTACGCCCATGATGGCGAAATCTGGAAATTCCCGACCTCCACCAGCGTACCCAAGCCCGTGCGCAAACCGCACCCGCCCATGTGGATCGCCGCACGGGATCCGGACTCCCACAACTTTGCGGTCGCCAATGGTTGCAACGTGATGGTCACGCCGTTGATGAAAGGCGACGAAGAAGTCCTGGACCTCAAGAACAAGTTCCAGGCCGCCCTGGACAACAACCCCGGAGTGCCGCGCCCGCAATTGATGGTGTTGCGCCACACCCACGTGCACGCCGAGAACGATCCCGAGGGCTGGAAAGTCGGCGCCAAGGCGATCTCCAAGTTCTACCGGACCTTTGACGCCTGGTTCGGCAACAAGCAAGTGCCGGTCAATGGTTTCCTGGCGCCGAGCCCGGAAGAAAAATTCGCCGAGCGCCCGGAGTTCGAGCTGGAAAACATCCGCAAGAACACCATGATCGGCACCCCGCAGCAAATCATCGAGCGGATCAAGTACTACCAGGAACTGGGCGTGGATGAGTTCAGTTTCTGGTGCGACAACAGCCTGTCCCATGCCGAGAAAAAGAAATCCCTGGAGCTGTTCATCCAGCAGGTGGTGCCGGCGTTTCGGTGATCACGTAGATCGCCCTCGTCGGATTGCCGCCCAGAGCAGGCTCGCGATGACGGAGTTAAACTGAAACAAAAATGCCCGGACTTTCATGTCCGGGCATTTTTTTTTGCTGCGCTGCGATCAGAACGTCACGCTGGCACTCAACCTGGCGGTACGCGGCTCGCCGACGTTAACCTGCAACTCGCTGCCGGTGGAGGACGGGTAGTAGTGTTTGTCGAACAGGTTGTCGACGTTCAGTTGCAACGATGTCTTGTGCCCGAACACTGGCGACTCCCAGCGCAGGAAGGCATCGGCGACGGTGTAGCTGCTGAGCCAGAAATCATTGGCCTGGTTGGCGGCACGCTCGCCCACATAGCGCGCACCGCCACCGGCGTGCCAGGCGCCGAACTCGGCAGGCACATCCAGGTGGTGGCTCAGGTACAGACTGGCGATGTGCTTGGGCGCGTCAGGCAAGCGATGGCCTTCGTTTTTCGGGTCGTCGAGAATTTCCGTGTGGGTGTAGCTGTAGGTGCCGATCAGGTCCCAGCGCTCGGCCAGGCGTCCGGTGACATCCAGCTCCAGGCCTTGGGAGCCGACTTTGCCGGCGGCTTCTGCCAGGGTCACTCCATTGACCGTGGAGGACGTTACGACGTTCTTCTTTTCGATGTCGAACAAGGCAAGGTTGATATTCAAGCCCGGAAGCGGATCGTACTTGGCGCCGACTTCATAGCTGCGACCTTCCTCCGGCTTGAAGGTACTGAGGTTGTCATCGACCGTATCGTTTGGCTTGAATGAACGACTGTAGTTGCCGTACAGAGACAGGCTATCAGTGGCTTTGTAGACCAGCCCCAGGAACGGGACAAAGGCGTCACCGTTATCGTCGCGAACAGGTACGCGCGTAACCGAACCCTGTTCGCTGAATTGATCGTAATGCTGATACCGGCCGCCAAACACCAGAATCCAACGGTCATCAAGGTGCCAGTTGTCCTTCAGGTATACCGAGCTGGAGGTCAATTGATTGCTCAGGTTACTTTGCGGTGCATTCACGACGCTTGGCTCATCCAAGCCGCCATACACCGGTGCCGCAGGATCGAAACCTGGTTGATACGCGCCACGATATGTCTTGCCACGAAACTGGTCGGACACTTGGTTATCAACGCCGATCAGCAGGTCATGTCGTTGGCCGAACACCTCCTGTTTGCCGATGAAATCCCAACTGGCGTAGCGGGTTTCATCGTCGTAGTGCGCACCGTTAGCGGCACGCTGGAGAACACCACCTGACATTCGCGGCTGCGCAATCGAAAGACTGTACCGGTCATTATTCCAACCATAAGTCACACGGGTCTTCCACGCCTCGCTCAACTCATATTCGAACCGCGCCGTAGCAGTCTCGCGAATTCCCTCGCTTTTGGCCCACGGCTCGTCAAGGCGCTTGTCGTAGTCGATGTCCATGGGATGTCCGTTGCGGAACATCGTCCCACGGTCAAACGGGTTGGAGTACTCGTTGTACTCATAGCTCAGGTTCAACGAAGCCCGCTCGCCGGTCCAGGCCAACGATGGCGCCACCAATGTGCTTTCGTTGACCCCATAGTTGCGCCAGTAGTCCTCGTGCTTGCGCTCGGCGATCAGTCGATAGGCCAGCCCGGTGTCGCCCATCGGCCCTGTGGTGTCCACGGCCGTGGTGCCACCGCCTTCGCTGTAGGCGGAGCCGCTCAATGTGGTGCTCTGGGTGTATTCGGGTTTCTTGCTGATGACGTTGACCAGGCCACCGGGTTCGAGGGCGCCGTACAACATCGAGGCCGGGCCCTTGAGCACTTCGACGCGGTCGGTGGTGGCACTGAAGTTATGCCCGAGGTTCGAACGCACGCCGTCGCGCAGGATCGAGCCGTCGTCGTTGGTGCCGAAACCGCGCTTGACCAGCGAGTCCCGCGAGCCTCCCAGGGTGTTGCCCTGGCTGACGCCGCTGACGAACTTCATCGCGTCGTTCAGCGAACGCACCTGGAAATCGGACAGGGTCTGCTGGGTGACCACGTTGATCGATTGCGCCTCTTCCTTGATCGGTACATCGCTTTTGCTCGCCGTACTGGCTTGCGACGTTGTATAGCCCTCATCCTGAGTGACGCGAGTGCCCTGAATATCCGTGACCGGCAGTTCAAGCGTGTCCTGTGCCCACAACGGGCCGGCAATCAGGCAGCAGGAAAGCGTGGGGAAGACGCGTTTGAGGAAGGCGTTACGGTGAGCGGGAGGAGTGGAACGATTCAAGAGACGCACTCGTAGAGGGTTGTGAATGAGAGCGAATATACTTTGAGAACGATTCCCAGTAAATATTTTGTGTCAAATGATGTGGCTGCAAATCATTGTGGGAGCGGGCTTGCTCGCGAAATCGGTGAATCAGTCACACCTGATTAGCCTGACACTGCGCCTTCGCGAGCAAGCCTGCTCCCACAGAGTGATATCAAATCGCCCTAAAGCTTTGCTTCCCACGGTCGACTGTATGAACTGGAATGAGAGAGTTTTCGCCCAGGAGCAGCGGCATGCAGACGTTAAAGGCCTTGTACGAGTCTATCGAAATGCGTTTTTTCGATACGCTCACCAAAAAGCTTTCGAGCCTGTTCCTGCTGGTACTGGTCAGCGGGCTGCTGTACTGGGTGGCCCTCAACGCCCGGGCCGACATCGTGCTGCAATTGCGCAATGCGCAGTTGGACAGCGCGTTGCTGGGGCAGATCGAGGGTCGGCTCGACAACCTTACCCATGCCCTGCTCTTCGGCGCGTTCCTGACCCTGTGCATGATCAGTTTCATGGTCTGGTATTTTCGCCACCTCATCGTGCGCCCCGTCAACACCATGACCCGGGCCCTGGAAGAGATCGCCAGCGGCGAAGGCGATCTGTCCAAGGATCTGCCCCTGGTGACCCACGACGAGATCCGCGTGCTGGCCGGTACCTGCAATCGTTTCCTGGCCAAGCAGCGCGAGATCATCAGCAACGTCCAGGCGCTGACCGTGCACATTGCCGTCGAATCGGCCCGCTCGCTCAAGAACATCAGCGACTCCAGCGACAGCGCGACTCATCAGGCACGCTTCGCCAAGGAAGTGATGGACCAGAGCAACACCGCCGTAGGCCGCATCGACGAGGTCTCGCGCCAGACCCAGGGCATCTCCAGCACCACCGCACAGAACCTGAGCATGGCCCGCGACTCCTATGCCGAGTTGCTGGAAGTGACCGGCAACATCAGCGAAATCTCGGGCAGCCTCGATGAGTTCGCCACGCTGGTGAGCGCGCTGAATCAACGCTCGTCGAGCATCAAGTCCATCGTCGGGTTGATCCAGCAGATATCGGCGCAGACCAACCTGCTGGCGCTCAACGCCGCCATCGAAGCAGCCCGTGCCGGCGAGAGTGGTCGTGGCTTCGCGGTGGTGGCCGATGAAGTGCGCACCCTGGCACAGAACGTCAGCAAGGCCACCGACGATATCTCGCGCAACATCGACGCCATGCTCGAAGAAGTCGGATCCACCCACGAGCAGACCGCCCAGATCAGCCACAGCGCCCGGGAAACCCAGAAAGTGGTGGAACGCGCTTCCGGCCATTTCGAAAGCATGATCGTCGATTTCGAATCCACCAACGGCAAGCTGTCGGACATCGCGACCCACATCCAGCAGTTCGCCGACAGCAACACGGGCATCAACGACCGCGTCACCCAGATCCATGCCGACAGCCAACTGATCGACCAGCGCATGCAGCACTCGGCAACGGCCACCCGCGACTTGTCTGGCGTGGCCGAAAAGGTCCAGGCGCTCTTGGGCCGCTTCGTGCTCGGCCACGGCAAGCTGGATGCCGCCATCACCCGCGCCAGCCAGTGCCGCGACACGCTCCAGGTGCGCCTGGAGGCACTGCAACGCGAAGGTCTGAACCTGTTCGACCAGAGTTACCAACCGATCCCCGGCACCGATCCCAAGCAGTACATGACGGCTTACACCGAACGCTTTGTCCAGGTCTGCCAGGAAGCATGCGACCAGCTCACCCGCAGCACGCCGGGTGGCAAGGTCTCGTTCATCGTCGACAGCAAGGGCTATTGCCCGGTGAACAACAGCTGGGTCTCCAAAGCGCCCACCGGCGACCGCGCGGTGGACTTGCCGGTGTGCCGCAACAAACGGATCTTCAACGACCCGATCGGCCTGCGCGCCGCCGGCAACACCCAGCGCTTCCTGCTCCAGACCTACCTGCGCGACACCGGGGAAATCATGACCGAGATCGACGTCCCTTTCTTCTTCGGCGGCCGCCACTGGGGCAATTTGCGGGTGGGGTTCGACGCGGCGGTGTTGCTGGCGGATTGATCAATAGCGTAAGCAAGCCAGACAACTACCGTGGCGAGGGAGCTTGCTCCCGCTCGGCTGCGCAGCAGTCGCAAAACTGGCTGATGCGGTCGGCCTGAAGAACCGCTGGGGCCTGCTTCGCATGCCAGCGGGAGCAAGCTCCCTCGCCACAAGGGATTTATGCTGTACGCAAATCTTGCGACCACCCAAAAACAACTGTGGGAGCGGGCCTTTGTGGGAGCAAGGCTTGCCCGCGATACAAGCGCCTCGGTCTACATACAAACCGAGGCGATGCTGTCGCGGGCAAGCCTTGCTCCCACAGGCTTGCTCCCACAGGGATTTACCTCATGGCTGCCGGGTCAGCAGCACTTGGGCCCACCCTTGCCGCCGTAACGGGCCTCCTGGCGTTCACGAAAGAACGCCTCGTAGTCCATCAGCGGCTGGTCCGGGTGTTTGGTCTGCATATGCTCGACGTAGTTGTCGTAGTCGGGCATGCCGACCATCAGGCGGGCGGCCTGACCGAGGTATTTACCGAGGCGACTCAAGTCATTGAACATCGTTGCATTCCCCTATCAAGCGTCCGGCAGGGCCTGGAATGGCGCTTCCTTGTCCGTGCGTTCCTGGGTCCCCCAAGCGGCGATGCCGACCTTGATCGCATAGAACAGGATGCTCAGCACCACGAACAGGAACAGCGCCGTCAGCGTCGCGTTGGTGTAGGCGTTGAACACCACGTGCTGCATCTGCTCGATGCTCTTGGCCGGGGCCAGGACTTGCCCAGCAGCCAGGGCTTCGTTGTATTTGCGCGCCAGGGCCAAAAAGCCGATCGCCGGGTTGGCGTCGAACAGCTTGATCAGGCCCGCCGTGGTGGTGCAGATCAGCAGCCAGCTCGCCGGCAGCAGCGTGACCCAGACGTAGCGCTGGCGCTTCATCTTGATCAGCACCACGGTGCCGAGCATCAGCGCGATACCGGCCAGCATCTGGTTGGAGATGCCGAACAGTGGCCACAAGGTGTTGATGCCACCCAGCGGATCGATCACGCCCTGGTACAGCAGGTAGCCCCACAGCGCCACGCAACCGCCGGTGGCGATCAGGTTGGCGGTCCAGGATTCGGTGCGCTTGAGCGATGGCACGAACGAACCGAGCAAATCCTGCAGCATAAAGCGCCCGGCACGGGTGCCGGCGTCTACCGCGGTGAGGATGAACAGCGCTTCGAACAGGATCGCGAAGTGGTACCAGAACGCCATGGTGTTTTCACCCGGCAGCACCGAGTGCAGGATCTGCGCGATACCGACCGCCAGGGTCGGCGCACCGCCGGCACGGGCCAGCACGGTGGTTTCGCCAATGTCCTTGGCCACCGCTTGCAGCGCGTCCGGCGTGATGGCGAAGCCCCAGCTGCTAACGGTCTGCGCCACGGCCACCACGTCACCGCCGACGATCGCCGCCGGGCTGTTCATGGCGAAGTACACGCCCGGCTCGATCACCGACGCCGCGACCATGGCCATGATTGCCACGAACGACTCCATCAGCATGCCGCCGTAACCGATGTAGCGCGCGTTGGTTTCGTTATCCAGCAGCTTGGGCGTGGTGCCCGAGGAGATCAGCGCATGGAAGCCCGACACCGCGCCACAGGCAATGGTGATGAACAGGAACGGGAACAGCCCGCCCTTCCACACCGGCCCCAGGCCGTTGGTGAACTGGGTCAGCGCGGGCATTTTCAGCTCGGGCATGGTGACCAGGATGCCGATCGCCAGGGCGACGATGGTGCCGATCTTGAGGAAGGTCGACAGGTAGTCACGCGGCGCCAGGATCAGCCACACCGGCAGCACCGCCGCGACGAAACCGTAGCCGATCAGCATCCAGGTGATCTGGATCCCGGTGAAGGTGAAGGCCTTGGCCCAGGCCGGATCGGCAGCGACCTGCCCGCCCAGCCAGATCGAACCCAGCAGCAACAGCACGCCGATGAGCGAGATTTCACCGATGCGGCCCGGGCGGATGTAGCGCATGTAGACGCCCATGAACATCGCGATCGGCAGGGTCGCCATCACCGTGAAGATCCCCCACGGGCTCTCGGCGAGGGCTTTGACAACGATCAGCGCCAGCACCGCGAGGATGATGATCATGATCAAAAAGCAGCCGAACAGCGCGATGGTGCCGGGGATGCGGCCCATTTCCTCGCGCACCATGTCGCCCAGGGAGCGACCGTTGCGGCGAGTGGACAGGAACAGGACCATGAAGTCCTGCACGGCCCCTGCCAGCACCACGCCGGCGATCAGCCACAGCGTGCCGGGCAGGTAGCCCATCTGCGCCGCCAGCACCGGCCCAACCAGCGGCCCTGCGCCGGCAATCGCCGCGAAGTGGTGACCAAAGAGGATGTGCTTGTTGGTCGGGACATAGTCCAGGCCATCGTTGTTGAGCACGGCGGGCGTGGCCCGGCGCGCATCGAGTTGCATCACGTTATTGGCGATGAAGAGGCTGTAGTAGCGGTACGCGACCAGGTAGATGGCCACGGCGGCGACGACGATCCAGAGGGCATTGATGGCTTCGCCGCGGCGCAAGGCCACGACACTCAACGCACAGGCTCCCAGAACAGCCACGGCAAACCAGGCGAGGTGTTTAACCAGACGGGTTGTCATTGCATGTCTCCTGCCGATATCCAGTGGATTGCGGCGATTGTTTTTATAGTTCGCCCCGGCTATTCGGAGCGGGCCCAATATCGCCGCAAGTCGTCAATAAATAAATCCGTAGTACTACGTAGACGCGCAGTTGCCCCTGTGGGAGCAAGGCTTGCCCGCGATAGAGTCAATGCGGTCCCCCATGAACCGCGGCGCCTGCATCGCGAGCAAGCTTTGCTCCCACAGGGTCTGCTCTCAGGGTTGGCTCTACAGGTTTTATGTCTCCTATTCGGTAGGAGGTTTGGCATATGATGCCGATCATTCACCACCGTCGCGTCGAGTCCCGCCTGGAGTACAGATGCTGCTCAAACACAAGATCGTCGCCCTCGGGATTCTGCCGCTGGTCCTGGCGATTGCTGTCATTTGCGCCTTGGTCATTTCGCTCAATCGCCAGTTGGGCGACCAGCAGGCGCAATTGATCGAAGACAGCATCCTGGCGAGCAAGCGCGCCGAGTTGAAGAACTACGTCGAGATGGCACAGAGCCTGATCGCCCCGTTGTACAACAACGGCCAGGGCGACGAACGCGCGCAGCAGCAGGTGCTGGAAGAGCTGCGCAAACTCAGCTTCGGCATCAACGGCTATTTTTTCGTGTATGACCGCCAGGGCCGCAGCCTGATGCATGCCCGCCAGTCGGAATTGGTGGGGCAATACCTCTGGGACATGAAGGACCCCCACGGCCTGCCCGTCATCCAGGCCCTGATCAAGAGCGCCGAATCCGGCGAAGGTTTCCAGCGCTATGCCTGGAACAAACCCTCCTCCGGCCAGGTCACCGACAAGCTGGCCTATGTGGTGATGCTCGATCGCTGGGGCTGGATGCTCGGCACCGGGATCTACCTGGAGGATGTCGAGCGCGCGACCCAGCAAGCCCGCGATGAAGTCGCCAATGGCATCCACACCACCATGCAGGCCATTGCCGCGGTTGCGCTGGTTGCGGTCCTGCTGGTGTTTGCCGGTGGCATGACCCTCAACGTCAGTGAGCATCGCCTGGCCGACAAAAAGCTCCAGCGCCTGAACCAACGCATCGTCAGCCTGCAGGAAGAGGAACGCTCGCGGGTGTCCCGCGAGCTTCACGACGGCATCAGCCAACTGTTGGTGTCGATAAAATTCCAGTTCGAACTGGCCAGCCATGTCCTGGAGAGCGGTCAGGAAAACGGCCTGGGCATCCTGAAAAACGCGACGGATCGGCTGGGCGACGCCATTGGCGAGATCCGCAGCATCTCCCATGACCTGCGCTCCTCCCTGCTCGACACCCTGGGCCTGCCTGCCGCCATCGGCCAGCTCGCGGCCGAGTTCCAGCAACGCAGTGGGCTCGAAGTGTCCTACCGAAGCAACGAGTTCGATTGCCGTTTGGAAAATGGCGCGCCCGTCTCGCTGTTTCGTATCGCCCAAGAAGCTTTGACCAACATCGAGCGTCACGCCGGGGCGAAAAGCGTCGGCATTACCCTGTTCGGCTCCGGCCAGTCCCTGCGCCTGACCGTGGTGGACGATGGGATGGGCTTCAATGTCCCACAGGTCGAGCGCGGCCATGCCGGCATCGGCCTGCGCAACATCCGCGAACGGGTGGAGCATTTCGGTGGCCGACTGGAAGTGACCTCAGTGCCGGGACGAAGCGAACTGGATGTCCTGCTGCCCATGAACCTGTCGGCCACGGAAAGCTGATGCCCCCCACTCCCAAAGGTACGTGTCGATGAGCCTAGCCCCTGCGATCCGTGTCGCGCTGGTCGATGATCACTCCCTGGTCCGCGATGGTATCCGGGCCCTGCTGTCCGTCATGCCCCGGCTGGATGTCGTGGGCGAAGCCGAGAACGGCGCGCAGGCCATCGAGATGGTCGGACGTTGCCAGCCTGACCTGCTGCTGATGGACATCGGCCTCAAGGACATGAACGGGCTGGAACTGACCCGTTTGCTGGGCAAGCAATACCCCCGCCTCAAGATTCTGATCCTCAGCATGTACGACAATTATGAGTACGTGAGCGAGTCGGTGCGCTGCGGCGCCAGCGGCTATGTGCTCAAGAATGCCCCGTCACGGGAAATCCTCGCGGCCATCGAAGCAATCATCAGTGGAGGCACGTTCTACAGCGCCGAAATCGCCCAGCGCCTCGCCACCGACCAGGTGGCCGATAACGAACTCACACCGCGCGAGAGCCAGGTGCTGTCCAAGATGGTCCAGGGCCTGAACAACAAGGAAATGGCCCGGGAACTGGACATCAGCGTGCGCACCGTCGAGACCCACCGCCTGAGCATCCGCCGCAAGCTCAACATCGACAAACCCGCCGCCCTGGTGAAATACGCCATTGACCATGGGATCATTTCCCGCTGACCCTTCCTTTCATCCTTGCGAGACGTCCAATCCTCATGAAAAACATAACAAGCGCAATGACGTTCTGTGGCCTGCTGGCGCTCTGTGGCAACGCCTTGGCCGAGCCGGCACCTTCGCATCTGGACCAGGTCCTGCAAGGCGGCGAACTGAAGGTGTGCACCACGGGTGACTACAAGCCCTATACCTACAAGGCCGAAACGGGCGATTACGAAGGGATCGACATCGACATGGCGCGCAGCCTGGCCGCGAGCCTGGGGGTCAAGGTGCAATGGGTGCAGACCAGCTGGAAAACCCTGATGCCGGACATGCTGGCGGGCAAATGCGACATCGGCATGGGTGGCATCTCGGTGACCCTGGAACGCCAGAAAAAAGCCTACTTCAGCGACACCCTGGATGTGGATGGCAAGATCCCGCTGGTGCGCTGTGAAGACCAGTCCCGCTACCAGACCCTCGAACAGATCAACCAACCGTCGGTGCGCCTGGTGGAACCGGCCGGCGGCACCAACGAAGCCTTCGTGCGCGCCTTCTTGCCCAAGGGCCAACTCAGCTTCCACGACAACGTGACCATCTTCCAGCAACTGCTGGACAAGAAAGCCGACGTGATGATCACCGACGCCTCGGAAGCGCTCTACCAACAGAAACTCAAGCCGGGCCTGTGCGCCGTCAACCCCACCCACTACCTGCAATACGGCGAGAAGGCCTACCTGCTGCCACGGGACGACACCACCTGGAAAATGTACGTCGACCAGTGGCTGCACCTGAGCAAGGCGAACGGCAGCCACCAGAAAATCATCGGCCAGTGGCTGGCGGTGCCTGGGGCGCAGTGACGGCCATCTGACCCAGTAATAGCTTCTTCGAGCGGCGATCCGACGATGATGCCCGCCCGAACACCGCTAATCCCCTGTGCGAGGGAGCTTGCTCCCGCTGGCCTGCGAAGCGGGCCTCTCGCATTTCGCCAGACTAACCGCATTGTCCGGTTTTACGACTGCTTCGCAGCCGAGCGGGAGCAAGCTCCCTCGCCACAGGGGTTGTCCTGGACTATCAGGCCAACTCAGGGGGCTCGGGCATTCAGGCTTGCTGCAAGCCCTTGGCGGTACGCTGCATGCCCACGAAACGCGGCAAGGCCTCGATGCTGCCCAGCCAGGCGCGGACGTTCGGGTAGTCAGTCAGCGCGACGTTGCCTTCGGGGGCGTGGGACACGTAGGTGTACGCAGCGACATCGGCGATGGTCGGTTGCTCGCCGGCCAGGAAGCGGCTTTGCCCCAGCTCCTGCTCCATCACCGCCAGCAAGGCATGGGAGCGCTTGATGGCATCTTCGGCGTCATAGCCGGCACCAAACACCGTGATCAACCGCGCGGTGGCCGGTCCCTGGCTGATCTGCCCCGCCGCCACCGACAGCCAGCGTTGCACCTTGGCCTGGCCCAGTGGATCGCTGGGCAACCATTGTCCCTTGCCGTACTTGGCCGCGAGGTAGACCAGGATTGCGTTCGAGTCGGCCAGGACGGTGCCGTTGTCATCGATTACCGGCACCTGGCCAAAACGGTTGATGGCGAGGAACTCGGGGGTCTTGTGCTCGCCTTTGAGCAAGTCCACGAATACCAATTCGGTGGGCAGGCCCAGCAGCGAAAGCATCAGTTCGACGCGATGGGCGTGGCCTGACAACGGGTGATGATAAAGTTTGATGGCTTGCTCAGACATGATGGAACTCCGTGTTGTTATGGCTCGAAGCGGTGATCGCGTCGATGGCGCTATCCTCTGCTCCTGGCCGAGGTAGCGGAATAACCAGCTTTTACAATCCAGCATTGCAGTGGCTGAAACAGTCGCTCATCAAGCGTCCAGCACCAACGGCTCGCTGCCCTGGGCCGGCACCGCGCAACAGATCAGCACCTCCCCTTCGCCAACCGGTTCGGCCGGCTGGCTCAAGTAGTGCACTTGGCCACGGCTCAGGCGGGTTCTACAGGTGCCGCAGGAGCCGCCGCGGCAGCTGAATTCCGGGTTCAGGCCGCGAGCCTCGGCGAGTTCCAGCAGCGTCCCGCTGCCGGGTTCCCAACGGGCTTCCTTGCCGGAGCTGGCGAACAGCACCTTCACCGGTTCGCTCCCGGCGGGTGTTTGCTGTGGCGCCGGCACGCTGACTTCGAGGTCTCGCACCAGTGTGGAAGGACCGAAGGTTTCCGCGTGGATGCGCTCGTCTGGGATGCGCAGCTTGCGCAACCCGTCATACAGCGCCTGGGTAAACGTGCCTGGTCCGCATAGATAAAAATCGTAGTCGTTGAATGGCAGCAGTTTCTTGAGCAGTTCCACATCGATCCTGCCCGCCAGGTCGTAGCCTTGGCCTTGCGCCGCTCCGGTGGGCGGTTGGCTGACCAGGCGCAGCACCTGCAACTTGTCGCCCGCACGGGCGGCCAGCTCGTCGATTTCCTCACGAAAGGCCAGCTCCGCCACCGAACGGGCGCTTTGCACCAGCCAGACCGGGCGCATGCGACTGATACGTCGCCCCTGGTAAACCACTTCGCGCAACATCGATAACAGCGGCGTGATACCCACCCCCGCCGCCAGGAGCACCAATGGCCGCCGTTCAGTGGCCTGGACCGTGAAATGGCCCTGGGGCGCCCGCGCTTCGATCTCCTGCATCACTTGCACCCGCTCATGCAGGTGGGACGACACCGCGCCATCGCGCTTGACGCTGATGCGCAGGAAATCATCCGACGGCGCACTGGACACGCTGTAGGTCCGGATCGATGGCGCTTTCTGTCCCTCCAGCAAGATCCGCACAGGCACATGTTGCCCGGCTTCAAACCGCGGCAACCCCAAGCCATCGCTCGCTTGCAGATAGAACGAGCGAATGCCGGGACTTTCCTCCACCACCCGCTCGACCCGCAACGCACGCCAGCGACTGCGCAGGGCCTCGGCCTGCAAGCGCTCGGCGGCTTGCTCCCAACTGCCGGTCATCAAGGCGTTGGGCGAGTCGCCTTCGTCCTGATCCTTCCAGCGCAGGGCAAGGGCCGCCGGGCGATGGACGATGCGTTGCGGCGTGAAGCGCAACAGCCGCTCGGCGCCCTGGAACGCACTGATCTGCGGATCGTCCAGCACCACCTCGGCCGCGCCGCTCATTTGCAGCAGATCACCGGTGGCAAAATCGACGAACACCAGCCCGGCCCGGGGGTTGACCAGGATGTTGCCCAGGGTGTTGAAGAACAGGTTGCCGGAAAAATCGGGAATGGTCAGCGCCCCGTCCTCCTCCATGCGCACAAAACCCGGCTTGCCGCCACGGTGGGACGCATCGACCTGCCGTTCGCCGTCGCGCACCACGTAGCTGGCGATGTAAAACGAATCAGCCGCCGTGACCAGGCGCCGGACCCACGGGTCGGTCACCGCCAGTTGTCGGGGAGCGAGCACCTGCGCCTCGACGAAACGGTACTGGCGCAGGTTGATGTAGCGAGGGCAGTTGCCATAGGCCTGACTCACGGACACCTCAAGCCCCGGCGCCAGTCGACGACGCACGACACCGTTCATGCGGTTGCGCCGGCGGGTGTGCAGCTCGATCCCGAGCATCCCGATGGCATCGCCCTCGCCCATCCCTTCCTGGGCCGGGTCGTCGGCTTGCGGTTCGACATTGATGTGCAGGGTCTGCGGATCGGGCGAATGCATGAAACCGGGTTGTCCCGAGCGCAGGGTGGCCCACACATCGCCCTGCCGGTCCACTGCCCCCAACACCACGAAAGGCAGTTGGGCGTAGAACTCGCGATGCTGGTCCGGCATCCAGGTGCGCGCCAGTTGTCGCTGGCCGACGCTGGCCATCATCTCGACGGCGCCGACGGTGCGCTGCAAGGCCAGCTCTCCGTCATGCCAGGGCGATGGGTTTGCTTTCGAGGCTTCGTTCATCGGCGACTCCATGCACCCGCAGCATCGCTGCTCGCGTCAGTGCGCTCCAGTGGGGGGCTGCGTCACGCCTCGTGCCGAAGTGTGTACGTCAGTGGAGTCATCTTGGGTCGAAAGTGAAAACGGCGGAATACGCACAAACTGCAATCCACCGTTTCAAGAAATGGAACGGTGGGATCAACAATGGGAAAAACGCCTGGGCCGTTGAGGCATGGGCGCCGTCGCCGCGCCGGTTTGCCTGGCTCCCCTGCTTAGCCCTTGCCTGGCTCACCGCCCGATGGCGGCGTATCCCCGGCCGCCGACGGCACCAAGGTCTGCAGAATGGCGTCGCGACTGGCCGTCAGAATTTCATCGGCCAAGGGCGAGTCGTCGGGACAAGCGCGTGACAGGACAAGGGCTCCTACCACCTGGGCCATCAGCACCAGACGCTTGGCACGTGCCTGGGCAGGATCTGCGTCACTCGATTGCCCGTTGCCTTCACGCAATACGTTCAGCTGAGTCTCGATGCCAGCGGCGAACGTGGCGCGAACCTCTTCTTTGCGCGCAGCGTCACCGCACAGCGCTGCCAAGGTACAGCCCGTAGCCCGGTCATCGCGGTGCGCACGTTCCAGATACAGCCTCACGAATTCCTCGGGCGATACCCCGGCCGTCAGCGCTGCGGATTGCGCAAGGCTGCAGGCCGACGACTCCGCCATCAGGTCGGCCTTGGAGTTGAAATGCTTGTAGAACCCGCCCTGGGTAAACCCGGCGGCGGCCATCAGATCCGCGATGCCAACACCGTCGTAGCCGCGCTCTCGAAAAAGCGTCGACGCGGTTTCCACGATGTGCGCGCGATTCGCCTGCACCTGTTGCTTGCTGACTTTCATCGTCCATCCACCCGATTCATACAGGTCAACACTATACATTGATGTCACACGACATCAAACCGTTGACATTTTTAGAGTTCGAACGCAATCATAAAAGCACTTGAGCTCCCTGCCCCCCTGCAAATATCAGGAAAACCCAAATGAAAACGCTTCCAACCGTCCTCATCACCGGTGCCTCCAGCGGTATCGGCGCCACCTACGCCCAGCGCTTTGCCCGTCGCGGCCATGACCTCGTCCTGGTCGCTCGCGACAAAGACCGTCTCGACGCCTTGGCCCTTCGTCTGCGTGAAGAATACGGCGTCGCTGTCCAGGTGCATCAAGCCGACCTGACCGACCCAGCCGACCTCAGCGCCGTCGAAACGCGTCTGCGTGAGGACGATCGCATCGGTGTGTTGATCAACAACGCCGGCATCGCCCAGTCCGGCGGGTTCGCGCAACAGAGCGCCGAGGCCATCGACAAACTCGTTTCCCTCAACGTCGTTGCGCTGACCCGCTTGGCAGCCGCCGTAGCGCCGCGTTTCGCGCAGTCGGGCAGCGGCGCGATCGTCAACCTCGGTTCAGTGGTGGGTCTTGCGCCTGAGCTCGGCATGACGGTGTACGGTGCGTCGAAGGCGTTCGTACTCTTCCTTTCCCAGGGACTGCATCTGGAGTTGTCGCCCAAGGGCGTGTACGTCCAGGCGGTACTGCCGGCTGCGACCCGCACGGAGATCTGGGAACGCGCAGGGATCGACCTCAACACGATCCCCGAGGTGATGGACGTCGAGGAACTGGTCGACGCGGCCCTGCTCGGTTTTGATCGTCGCGAGCCAATCACCATTCCGCCGTTGCACGTAGAGGGCCGCTGGGACGCGCTGGACCAGGCACGCCAAGGATTGCTCTCGGACATTCGACAAGCTCAAGCCGCCGAGCGCTACCGTCCATAACACCGGACCTCATTTCAGACACGTGGGAATCAGAGCCATTGAAAGCACTCACCTTCAAACGTTACGGCAAGTCGCCCGACATCGGCCTCGCGCAAGTCGCCCGGCCGACCATCAAGGCAAACGAACTGCTGGTCGAGGTTTACGCCGCCGGGCTGAACCCGATCGATAACATGATTCCCACGGGAATGTTCAAGCCGGTGTTGAAGTTCCAGCTGCCGGCCATCATGGGCAGCGATCTGGCCGGCGTGGTGGTCGAGGTGGGCAGCGCGGTGACTCGCTTCAAGGTCGGCGATGCCATTTTTGCCAGTCTGTTTGACCTGGGCAGCGGCTCGATCGCCGAGTTTGCCGCCGTACCCGAGCGAGTCGCCGCGCCGAAACCCGACACCCTGGACTTCGTGCAAGCCGCGTCGATTCCGATGGTGGGGCTCACTTCCTGGCAAGCACTGAAAGAGCGCGCCCACCTTGAGCCCGGCCAGAAAGTGTTCATTCCCGCCGGATCAGGCGGCATCGGCACCTTCGCCATTCAGTTGGCCAAACACTTGGGCGCGAAAGTGGCAACGACGACCAGCACGGCAAACGTCCCGATGGTTCGCAGTCTGGGGGCGGACGAAGTGGTCGACTACAAGAAACAGGCCTTTGAACAGGTACTGGGTGGTTACGACGTGGTACTGGGCACGACCCGGGGGGACGCGATTGAGAAATCCGTCGGCATCCTCAAGGCCGGCGGCAAGATTGTTTCCCTCGTCGGTCCGCTGGACAAAGCCTTCGCCAAGGCCCGTCGAATGAACGTGTTGCTCAGCTTCGTCTTCGGCTTGATGAGTCGCAAGATCATCGGTCTGGCGAAGAAGAACAATGTCCGTTATTCGTTCCTCTTCGTTCGCCCCGAGGGGGCTCAACTCCACGACATCGGCAAGCTGATCGACGCCGGGCAGATCAAACCGGTGATCGATCAGGTGTTTGCTTTCGAGCAGGCCGGGCAAGCCCTGGGGTACCTGGCCCAGGGCCGCTCGAAAGGAAAGGTCGTGGTCAAGATCAAGTGACCGTTGCGGCGCCCGGCGCGCGCGTCAACTCAGTCAACCCACCCAGCCGACCGCTGTCTTGGGAATGACGTCGGACTCGTCGAGCTTGGAGGCGAACATGCTCACGGCTTCGAGGGCATCGGTCGTACCGGTGCGGATCTGCACGATGACCGAGCCGGCCTGGTCCGCCAGGGTCACGCCGCGCAGCGCGCCCTCGTGGGTCACGTTCATGCTGGTCACGGCCTCGCGGGTTTCAGAGAGGATCATACCGATCATCTCGGCAATCTCCGAGGTCGAGCGGCTGGTGCGCCCGGCCAGTTGCCGGACTTCGTCGGCCACCACCGCGAAGCCTCGTCCCTGATCACCCGCTCGCGCGGCTTCGATTGCCGCATTGAGGGCCAGCAGGTTGGTCTGGTCGGCGATGCCGCGAATGGTGTTGACGATGGCGGTGATTTCTTCCGAGCGCGCGCCCAGTTGCCCGACCAGGCGTGCGGAAGCGCCGATGTTGTCGGCGATCTGGCGCATCTCCTTGGCCGTTTGATGGATGACCTGCGCGCCCTGCTCGGCCACTCGTTCGGTCTCGGCGGAAATGTGATACGCCCGCGACGCACCGCGGGAATCTTCTTCGAACTTTTCCACCCGTTCGCTGATGTCGCTGGCGAACTTCACGATCTTGCTCAGTTTGCCTTCGGCGTCGTAGACCGGGTTGTAGCTCGCCTCCAGCCAGACGACCTTGCCGTTCTTGCCGATGCGCTTGAATTGACCGCTGAAAAATTCACCGGAGTTGAGGCGACGCCAGAAATCACTGTATTCCGGACTGCTGACCAGGCTCGGCTCGCAAAACATCCGGTGATGTTTACCCTTGAGCTCGGCCAGCGTGTAGTTCATGACACTCATGAAGTTGTCGTTGGCGGTCAGGATGTTGCCGCCCAGATCGAATTCGATCACGGCCATGGCCCGATCGAGCGCCGCCAGCCGGCCACGGGTCTCGGCCTCGCTGGCCACCTTGGCGGTGACGTCGAGCGCGTACTTGACCACCTTCACCACTCGGCCCTGTTCGTCCACGACCGGGCTGTAGCTGGCTTCCAGCCAGACGTGCTGACCTGAAGCGCTGCGGCGCTGAAACGTGCCGGAAACGAACTGGCCGGCGCGCAACTGGTTCCAGAATTCGCGGTACTCAGCGCTGCCAGCCAAGGCCGGCGAGCAGAAATCCTTATGCCACAGGCTGCCCAACTGATCGGCGCGGTAGCCCATCGTGCGCAAGAAGTTCTCGTTCCCACGCAAGACCTTGCCGTCGGGGCTGAACTCGACAACGGCCATCGACCGCTCCAGCGCACCGACCAATCCCTTGTAGCCTGCCAATTCGGCTGTCCTAGCCGTCAGTTCGTTTTTTAGCATTGTGTTAAACATGACGTACCCTCGGCAAATCCAGAAAGTAACCAGCCCTTCTAATCCTATCGGCTACCCGGCTGGGGGCTGAACGCCTTGGCCTAATCATGTTTCGGAGCTAAAACTCACCGACTCCATCAACCTGGTTCTAGGTTCTGTACGAAAAGTCTTAAGACGAAGGTCAGGCAAGGCGAAAACAGCCGAGTAAGCGCAGTGTACTGGAGTACATGAGCATTCCGATCGGACTCGCGCACGAGGCTGTTTTCAACGCAGCATGAACGAGTATCAAGGCTTTTCGTACAGAACCTAAAGGCCTCACCCGTGGTGATCGCTCCGTGCCCGGGCATGTCGGACACTGGGGTTGCCAAAAGCGCCAAGCAGAAACTCACACTGGTATCCCCACACCTAAGCCTGCCCGCCCGGTGGCGAGGGAGCTTGCTCCCGCTGGCCTGCGAAGCAGGCCCCGACGTTATTTCAAGCGAGCCACCTCGTTCGTTGACACGGCTGCCGAACCGGCCGAGGAAGGTTCACAAGCACCCATTTGCGGCACCAGGCGAATATCGACACGCCGATTCGCCATCCGGCCCACCTCGGTCTCATTGCCGGCTATCGGTTGGCTGGCGGCGAACCCTTGCACCGCAAAACAATCGCCGGGGATGTTCCCCGCGCGTTGCATCCAGTCGCGCACGGCGGAAGCGCGGGCGTGAGACAGTTGCAGATTCTGCTCGACCGAGCCCGTCGCATCGGTATGCCCGGCAATGACGATCAACCAGCCTGGCTGGGCCTTGATACCGAGCAAAGCCCTGACCAATACGGGGACCGAGCCGGGCTTGAGTTGCGCACTGCCGGCATCGAACAGTGAAAGGCTGTCCAGGCGTACCGGATCGGGCAAGACGACCTCCTTGTGCGCGTCCAGCCACCACGTGCGCCAGGCGAATCCCGCGACCAGGGCAATTAGAAGCGCCGTTGCACACAGCCACAGCACCAATCGCCTGGTGCGAGATGTGACATCCGGAGGCGGCAGGATCACGATCGGCCCCGCAAATTCCGGTTCGGACATCGTCATGGACGGCAGCGTCGATTCAACGACCGAGGCGCTGCGCTCCAAACGCTGGATGAGTCTATTGACCTGCTGGCGCAACACCTGAAGTGTCACCAACGGCATGGACGTGTGGCTGGCCAACCGCTCCTCCAGGCATGCCAGCGCATGCGCCAGGTCCAGCAATGCAGGCACGTGCCAGGACGTCAGTGCCTGGCTGCGCAGCAGCGGTTGCAGTTGGGCAAACAACCACCCGAGGGTATCCAGGCGCATGGACACCGACGCAGGCCACAGTTTCGACCATTGACCACTGAGCGTCTTGAGCAATCTCACGCCCTGGACCATGCCTTGCAAACCATGACGCTGACTGCGTGCCAGCGTATAGAAGCTCACGGTTTGCAGTTCCGCCCCGTTCAACTGCAAGAGCAAAAGGCACCACTGCTCCACTTTTTGCCAATCCACATCGGGACGGGCGCGATGGCCCAGTTTGGACAGTTCATCGCGCAGGGCGGCGAACTCTTCGTAGCCCCGCGGATCACCGCCGACGCGTATATGCATTTCATATACGGCGCTCATCGCACTGCCTTTGCGTTATCCACGCCCTGCTTCGACAGAGGGTTGCGCTGCATCAGATAACGCACGCAGGCTTTGCCCTCGGGCCCCAGGGTGGTCCCGAAGCTGATCCGCTTCCCGTCCTTCAACTGCACGTCCAGGGCATATTCCAGATGTCCCGGCAGCGCCTGGGGTAGCAGCTCGATGGCAACCGCGGTCAGCCGTGGTTCGTATTTGAGCAAGGTGTCGGTCATGGTTCCCGTCAAGGTATGGGCGCTGGCTGGCAATCCCTGCAAGGTGGAACTCATGTCCGGCAACCCATAATCGGGCAAATGTTCGAGCGCACCGGCCCGACTGTTGAGAATACGCCGCACGTTGTCCAGGACCGACAGGGTGTACTGGTCCTGTTCGCTGACACACCGCAAGTCCAACTCACCGTCGAAGTTTTGCAACAGCATTTCGTAGAGCGAGGGGTTTGGCTCGATCATGGCTCACTCCTTTGCCTGGGCACACAAGGTCAAGCCGTTTGCGCCCAGCTCGATCACCCGGGCGCGGTTCGCAGCCAGGTCATCGGGTGTCAGCATCAGGCGCCACGAATCCGTCCGGGTATCGGGGCTGTGGAACAGCCCCATCACCGCGACGACTCGCGTGTCCTTGTCCAGCGGGACATTCAGGGGCGCCCCTTCTCCGGCTCTCACCACGACAACCCGCTTGTCCAACAGAGCGCTGCCGAGCAAACCGTCATCATCGGTGAGCAAACCGTGGTAGGAGGCCCTTTCCATCGCCTTGCCGTCACGCAGTTGATACACGCGCACCCACGTCGGCACCGACAAGCCCTCCCTACCCCTGTCCATGGCGTCGAGGCTGGGTGCAGGGCGAGCATTCAAGGCCAGGCGCAGCGTTTTCACCTGAGGATGGAAAATGCCCCGGGCGGAGGACGCCGTACCGTCCGAGACGGTCTGGGCTAATCCACATCCGCCGAGCGACACGGCAAACATCACTAACATCCATAAACTAAACACGGTACGCGACATGTTGTGCCTCCCTGAGCAAAGGGTTGTTCCCGAGGCCTTGGTAATGCCCCAGATTGATCGTGATTGTTTCTTGTTCCGTGGCCTGCCAGGCGCCCCCACCCAAACCCAGCACACCGGTCATGCCCAGCCATATGGACTGCGCACCCAACACCGGCGCTGGCAAGCTGCGCACGGGCAGTGATAACGCCAATGTGGCGGTGCAACGCCAGCCCAGGTACACCCGCAGTAACGCCAGTAGGTCACTGTGCAACTGGCCGCCGGGCAGCCATCCCTTGGCCTCTTGCATGTCCTCGGTGATCAGCGTCAGGGGCAACTGGCTGTTGACGTCACGCCCGACGCGGCCCAACGGCGTGCCTTCGGACAAACTGACCGGACAGTCCGGGCGGAGGCTGGCCGGTTGCGCCAGCACAACCTTGCGCGGCCAATGCGGGGTTATCCGCGCCCGGGTATGCGCAGCCAATAGTTTGACCAGCGCGTCGATACCCTCGGCGTTGCGAGTGGGCAGGCGCATCACACCGAGCAATGCCAGGAACCTCGATACCGGGGCGGCAATCTGTTGGGCCGAGCCAGGAATCCCCAACCCGATCAACCCCAACAGGCACTGCGAGGTCGCATCGGTGCCACCCGCTTCGAAGGTGGCGGGATAGGAGTATTTGCGCCAGATCCGATAGAACTGGGTGAAGATCCGGTGGTTGAAGATGTCAAGAAACGCCTCCAGCGCTTCATGCCCTTCACGGCGTTGGACGATATCGTCCAGGAAAGTCGTTGGCATGGGCGAGTCGACGCCGTACAGCCCCAGCAGGCGGGTGCGTACCGTGGCCGGACGGTCAGGCCGGGCGTCATCGGCCTCGATCGCTTTCAGTTCGCCGGCCGGGAACCCCATGCCCGGATCGGGCCGAAAGCGGACAGGATCATCCGCCGGATGCGTGGTGCTGCCCAACAGCGGATGGTCGGGCAAGGCTCGCTCCAGCAACTGACAGAACCGGTACAGGCTGGCCTCGGCCACTCGCCCATCGAGGGCCTCCAGCAAACCGCCGGCCTTCAGCCGGGAATACGCTGACAGTGGTTCTCGTTCCATTGCAGGCACTTTCCAGTAGGTTGCAGGACCAGCGTGAGCCGGGTGAACAAATGGATGTCGGCATAGAGGGCAAAGAAGCGGTTGAGCATCTCGCCGAACAGGCTGATGTCGCCATCACCCGAAAAGCCGTTGGCGTCCAGGGTGATTTCAATGTCCACCCCGCGCAGCAGAAAGCCTTTTTCAAAGCGCTGGATCAGGTGATGCTTCACCTCGACGATCGCCGCAAGGCGACGCCGGTTCAGCTCGCTGCCCGTCCAGTCGTACAACGCCAACGTCCCGCGCAACACCTCGGCACTGTCGAGCATCGGCAAGAAGTTCGAGCCCAGATGGCTGAGGATGCGCCAGTGAAAACGGTCGCGATTAGGCGGATAGCAGGGCATCGTCGGCGCACAAAGGTTGCGCACCCGCAGGCCGACCTGGGTGGACTGCACCACCGTATCGAGCAAGGTGCCCTGCAATGCCTTGCGAGGCAGTTGCCCATGGGTGCCGGTCAAGCGCAAAGACAGGCTTTCACGCTTGTGCAACCGGTCCTCGTCGAAGCCCTCCCCGCCCAAAATCAACCAGGTGTCATGCAACCCATTGGCGGCCCGTTTCAAGCGGGTATGGAAGTAGCGCTCCGGCGCCTCGTCACGCAGCATGCCGCCCTTGTGGCGAAAGCTGGTGAATGGCACGTAGTCCAGGCGCTCAGCGCTCTTCGATCCCGTGACCCGGTCCACTGAATAGATTTCCATGTGGCCATCCTGCAAGCGCACGGGACGCAGCAGGTAGTCGGTTTGCAAGGGCTCCAGCGTTAACGGATCGGCCTCCAGCGCGAACAGGTTGATCACCGGCACGGCGTGCAGGCGGATATGTTCGGCGCTCAGGTCAAAGGTGTGGGGCCAGGGTTCACGCAGCACCACGTCGAGTTCGAACCAATCTGCGCCGGCGTCGATGTCCAGTTGCTGCAACCCACAGAGGCTGACGAACATGAATTTTTCCCGGAACGTGAAATACTCCAGCAACAGCTGATAGCCGCTGAAGGCACTGTCGCCCTTGGGCCACAGCCGATCCTCGTCGGCAAAACCCTTGGCCGCGAAATACCCCTCCATGGGCGTGCGGCCCGACTGGCCCGCCACGCGCACATACATCGCCTGCCTGCCCAAGGTCAGGGCTTGGTGCAACGCACTGGCCAACGGCGCATCGGCATTGAGGTACAACGGCAAACGGCCCAGGTCGATCTCACGCCAATCGACGGACGCCGCACGGGTAAAGCGCAGGCGCAGCAGCGAACGACCGTCCGGCTCGTGGTCACGGGTGACGGAAGTCAGTGCCAAGGGGTGCAACGTCACATCTTGCGTGGTGGTGTAGCGACAGCGGGTGTGCTGCGGCCCGATGGGTTGCGAGAGGATCTCAAAACCCTGGTTGATCCGTTCGCTGCGCTTTATCTGCGTAAGGTCCGGGGTCAGCTCGATGATCGACAGCGAGGGGATCGTGCGCAAATAGTGCGGCCACAACAAACTGACCAGGCCTTCGGTCAGCTCCGGCAAGTCGTCGTCAAGTTTTTCCCGCAGGCGCCCCATCAGGAACGCGAAGCCCTCGAACAAACGCTCCACATAAGGGTCTTGCGCCCCCGGTTTGTCCAGGTTGAGTTGCGCCGCCCGGTCCGGAAACGCCTCGGCGAATTCCTTGCCGGCCTCTCGCAAGTAGCGCATCTCGGCATCGAAATAGCGCAGTGTCAGGTTGTCCATGCTCAAGAAAAAAACTCCTGTTCAGTTAAGAGCGTTAGCCGCAAAGCACAGCGGCACGTACCGGATCGACGGCCACCAAGGCCGCCAGCAACACCTCCATCCGCCGGGCCAAAGCGGGTTTGTCGGCATCGTTGCGCTGGGCTTTCAAACGCAGCAGCTTGAGCAGGCGGGCCTTGGCCTCGAAATACAGCTCGGGCTCCCATGCCGACAGGTCAAGGCGCTGTACCGTGGCGTCCAGTTCTCCCAGTAGGTGGATCGCCAGATCGCTTTTGCCGAACTGCTCAGCCACCCGCGCCATGAGCAAACGCAACAGCCAACGCTGGCGTCCGGTCTGGATGTCAGGGCGCGCCGCCAGCCAGGCCAACGCGTGCTCGACCCCTTCGTTATCGGCCTGTGCCAGGGCTTCGCTCTCCAGCGACAAGATGTCGGCATCGCCCGTGCCCGGCGCTGGCGAGGGAACGTGAAGCCAGGGTTGGGGCCGGTTGCTGCTGACATGCTGGGCGATCCACTCCCGGGTGGTCTCATCGGCAAAGGGGGTGCCGTCGTTCCAGCACAGCTGCTCCAGCCCCGGCAGCCGATCGAGGAGCATGCCCAGGTCTCGCTTGCTGACATCGGCCCAACTGTCCAAGGGCGCCGGTTGCTTGCTCAACGCCTGGTACACGTACCATTGCAAGTCCAGCCAGAAATGATTCACCCCCTCGGCATAGATCCGCTCCACTTGATCGAGCAGTTCGGTCCAGCGCTGTTGCAGGTATAAGCGCTTGAGCTGTGCCCGGTAGTCACCCCGGGGCGGCGCAAGGCGAGTGTTGCCATTGCCTTCTTGTGGGGGCGCCTGATGCACCGTGTCCCAGCGCAGGCTTTTCATCAATCGATGGGCCGCCAGCCAGCCCAGGGGGCGATCACGCAAATAACCGGCCAACGCCCGACCACTGTCCAGCAGATCTCGCCCGGACTTGATCGCCGGGACAGGTGATGCGACGGCATGAGCGTTGGACTCCGTGCTGGCCGTGTTCTGCGGCACCAACGCATCCACACCTCCGGACTGCGCCAGACGAGCAACCAGCGCGGTGTACAAAGGTTCGAGGCTTGGACGTTGCTCCGGCGGCCAGGCATCGAGCCCCTGTTCCAGCCACGCCAGTGCCGCGGCGGTACGTTCGGCCTCGGCCTTCACCACTTCCGGAAACAGTGACAGCGTGTCCAACAGCTTGCTGCCGGCCAACCATTGCAAAGCCATCTTCCGACTATTGGCCCGCAGCGGCAGCACCGTATCGGCAAAGCGCTCCACCAGGGCCGCCAACAGGTTCAGGCCGTCAGCCAACCCCGCCTCCCCGTCCTTGTGCAAGCGAGCCCACAGGTAATAGGTGACCACGCGCAGGTCCTTGCAGGTTTGAGTCAGCAGCTTCTCGGCCAGCTCACTCACCTGTTCGGCATCGGCCCCCGACAGCTTGTTGACCTCTTCGCGCATGCGCTGGAAATCATCGTCATAGCCAGGATCGTCGCCAACGGGCGAGTCCGTGCGGATGGGCTGCAACCAGGGTTGCCAACGTGCGGCCTGTTCCCGAGCCAGGGACACCGCGTCGCGCTCGCCCAGGCAGCGGTTGATCAAGTCGTGCAGGCTCATTCAAACACCTCGTTGCGTGCGTATGCCTCGCCCCCGCTTAGAAAGATCTGCCGCGGCAACTTGAAGCCCCGCAACTTGAGCAAGGCCAGCGGCCCGGCGTCCAGTTCGGTGCGCAGGTGCCAGACCAGACTCGCGCCATCGGGCGTCTTGATCACCATGCGGTAGTGACTGGCGCCGTCGTCCAGGGCGTTGACCTGGGCTTTCTCCAGCAAGCGGATAAGGCCCCAGGTGCCGGCAAAGTCGCCATACAGTTGTTCGTCGCCGATAAGACCGGTCCAGCTCAGGCGCACGCCGGGGTAGTCGCTGCGCCCCGGCCAGTTGAAGCGCTGCCAGCTTTCCATCTGGTTGAAATAGTGGTGTTTCTCACCGTTGAGCACGAAGGTGCTCTGCACCACGTCGCGCCGTGGTTTGCCGCGCAATTCAAAACTCAAGCCCAGGCCGCCGTCGGTGTAGAGCACGTCGGCCATCTCGTTCAGTTGGTTGATCGCCGCCAAAAATTGCGGGTTGAAACGCAGCCCCTGGCTATGGCGCGGATCGGCCACCCAGCGATTGCCTTCCTTGCGCAAGACCCCGCTCAACTGGCTGTGCAGGAAGCGTTCGATGCGCCCCGTGTCGGCGCGGATCATTTGCCCCAGCATCGGCAACGAGGCGTCGCTGGTGGTCGCGGCAAATGGGTAGCGGCCGGCAAAAGCCGTGTCCCAGTGATGGACGATCGAGCGCTGCCACTGGCTGTTGAGCCCTGCCGCCGACGGTTGCAAGACCCGCTGCCAGGCCTGCTCCAGCGGTTGCACGAACAGCGTCTCGCCGACGCCGGCCCATTGCGCCCCCAGGCTCGCGGCCATCAGGCGGCCATAGGACTGGGTGTCGGTCAGGTCGATACCGCGCCCCTGGAACACGGTTTGCGCCAAGGCCTGAGTCATTTCCAACGGATCGCTGGCGCTGCTGACCTGCTGCAGCTTCAGGCGCACCCGGGTCACGCGGGTGAGGAAGGCTTGCAGGTTCAGCGCGTCACTGCCGCCCTGGCCCTCGGGCGCCTTGCCCAGCAGCGCCAACAACGGCCCGAACGTCGCGTCCAACGGGCTGCCCGGTCCATCGCCGAGCTGATCGATCAGCGGCACCTTGTCCGGCCCAATCAACTGGTGCGCCGACTTCATCAGCGAGTCGGCCAAGGCCTGGCTGCGCGTGCCGGCCTGCCCTTGATAGGCCAAGGTGTTGACCAGTGCAATCAGCGGCGACTGGCGCACATCGCTCATCAGCGTCAACTGGTCGACCACCT
>NZ_JBMDJD010000017.1:0-123982 GCF_057809015.1 Pseudomonas sp. FG6 | reverse complement strand
CCCCCCCCCCCCCCCCCCCCCCCCACAACGCCCTCTCGTCCTGGCGATCAGTGCTTGCTGCCACCGGCACAGGTCGGTGAAGCCGGTGCTGCGTCGATCTGCGACCACTCCTCGGGGGTGTAGGTGTGCAGTGCCAACGCATGGAATTCGCCCATCAGTTCGCCCAATGTGCCGTAGACCTTCTGATGACGCTTGACGCGATTGAGCCCTTCGAACTGCCGGCTGACGACCACCGCCTTGAAGTGGGTCTGCTGGCCACGGCTGTGCATGTGGCTTTCGTCCAGCACTTGCAGGTGCTCGGGCTGCAAGAGCCCGAGGGTCGACTCGATGCGTTGTTGCATGCTCATACCGGGGCTCCGCTTACGGCTTTTTCTTGGCTGGCGCAGGCGCCGCGGCTTTAGGCTCGAGCTCTGCGGTCATGTCCGACAGCAGCTTGTTGACCACCGGTACCGCGCTTTCGAGCTTGGCCTGGGTCAGTTGGGCCGACTGCTGGGTCAGCTGAGGCATTTTTTCGAGGACTTTCTTGCCCAATGGCGACTGGTAGAAAGCCACCAGGTCCTTGAGCTCCGACTCGCTGAAGTTGCTGGTGTAGAGCTTGACCATGTCCGGCTTGAGCTTGTCCCAGCCGATGGCCTTGTCCAGCGCGGCGTTGGCCTTGGCCTGATAGGTTTCCAGAGTGGCCTTTTTCGATTCCGGGGCCTTGGTCTGTTCAAAGCGCTGGGCAAACATCTGCTGAACTTGCATGTACACCGGGGTGCCCAGTTTGTCAGCGTGCGCCAGGGTCAGGAAGGCTTCGGCGCTGGCGTTGTGGCTGGCGGTATCGGCGAAAACAGGGCCGCTGGCACACACCAGAGCAACTGCTGTACAGATGGCACGAAGACGGGTCATCGAGTTTCCTTTCATTACAGGCGAGGTAGAACCCCAAGGGCGACCATTCTGCGCCTAAAAAACGCCGCGCCTCAACCCCGTTGCTTTCGGGGTCCGATTGACGGGACAAACTCGCCGCGCCTAGATTGAAGAATGATCGAAGGAACCGGCGCTGCCTATCCGGGCCTAAACTGCGCATTCAGCCCTACAGGAGAGTTTGACCCTATGAGCCGTATCGAAACCGACAGCCTTGGCCCGGTGGAAGTCCCGGACGACGCCTACTGGGGCGCACAGACCCAGCGCTCGATGATCAACTTCGCCATTGGCAACGAACGCATGCCGCTGTCGGTGCTGCATGCCCTGGCCCTGATCAAGAAGGCTGCCGCGCGGGTCAACGACCGCAATGGCGACCTGCCCGCCGACATCGCCCGCCTCATTGAACAGGCCGCCGATGAAGTGTTGGCCGGCCAGCATGACGATCAGTTCCCGCTGGTGGTCTGGCAAACGGGCAGCGGCACGCAGAGCAACATGAACGTCAACGAAGTGATCGCCGGGCGCGCCAATGAGCTGGCCGGCAACCCGCGTGGCGGCAAGAGCCCGGTGCACCCCAACGACCACGTCAACCGCTCCCAGAGCTCCAACGACTGCTTCCCTACCGCCATGCACATCGCCGCCGTCCAGGCCGTCCACCAGCAATTGCTGCCGGCCGTTGCGGAGCTGTCCGGCGGGCTGGCGGAACTGGCGGCGCGCCACATGAAGCTGGTCAAGACCGGCCGCACCCACATGATGGACGCCACGCCGATCACCTTCGGCCAGGAACTGTCGGCCTTCATTGCCCAGCTCGATTACGCCGAACGGGCCCTGCGCGGCGCATTGCCGGCGGTCTGCGAACTGGCCCAGGGCGGCACGGCAGTGGGCACCGGGCTCAACTCGCCCCATGGTTTCGGCGAAGCGATTGCCGCCGAACTCGCGGCACTGTCTGGCCTGCCCTTCGTGACCGCACCGAACAAGTTCGCGGCGCTGGCGGGCCATGAGCCCCTGACCACACTCTCGGGTGCCCTGAAAACCCTGGCGGTGACCTTGATGAAGATCGCCAACGACCTGCGCCTGCTGGGTTCCGGGCCACGGGCCGGGTTCGCCGAGGTGAAGCTGCCGGCCAACGAACCGGGCAGCTCCATCATGCCCGGCAAGGTCAACCCGACTCAGTGCGAAGCCCTGTCGATGCTGGCCTGCCAGGTCCTGGGCAACGACGTGACCATCGGCATGGCCGCCAGTCAGGGGCACTTGCAGCTGAACGTATTCAAACCGGTGATCATCCACAACCTGCTGCAATCGATCCGCCTGCTGGCCGATGGCTGCAGCAACTTCCAGCAGCACTGCATCGCCGGGCTCGAACCGGACGCCGAGCAGATGGCCGCGCACCTGGAGCGAGGGTTGATGCTGGTGACCGCGCTAAACCCGCACATCGGCTACGACAAGTCTGCGGAAATCGCCAAGAAAGCCTATGCCGAAGGCTTGACCCTGCGCGAAGCGGCATTGCAGCTGGGGTACCTGACCGATGAAGAATTCGATGCCTGGGTAAGGCCGGAGAATATGTTGGAAGCCGGTAGCCAGGGCTGAGTACTTTGTGGGCTGAGGGTCCGCTATCGCGAGCAAGCCCGCTCCCACAGGCGGCTAACGCCCCACCGCCAAGCGCTCGCGCCGGGCCCTGAGGCCGGCGATCAGCGACGGCCCCAGTGCCACCAGCGCCGAGCCCAGCACCACCAGTACCGCCCCACCATACGCCAACAGGTTGATCTGTTCGGCGTGCACGTACTCGGGCCACCACCAGGCGGCGATCGCGACCGCGGCGAAGGTCACCAGCGGCGTAATCGCCAGGGTCGCGCTGACCCGCGAAGCCTCCCAATGGGCCAGGGCTTCGGCAAACGCACCATAGGCAATCAAGGTATTGAGGCAGCAGGCCAAGAGCAGCCAACCTTGCAACGGGCTCAGCTGCAACGCCTCCAATGGGTGCACCCAGGGCGTGAGCAGCAAGGCGCAGAACAGGTAGATCACCATCATCACCTGCAACGAATTCCACACCGTCAGGAGTTGTTTCTGGCCCAGGGCATAGAACGTCCAGACCGTCGAGGCCAGCAACACCAGCAGGA
Organism: Pseudomonas sp. FG6; assembly: GCF_057809015.1. Lineage (NCBI taxonomy): Bacteria > Pseudomonadati > Pseudomonadota > Gammaproteobacteria > Pseudomonadales > Pseudomonadaceae > Pseudomonas > Pseudomonas sp. FG6. The sequence goes on along the minus strand of NZ_JBMDJD010000017.1, from coordinate 120,965 downwards.
CCCCGGCGGTGTAGTCGCTCAGGGACGTCAGTAACTCGACCAGGCGCTGGTTGAAGAACAGCGCAAAACCGATCAGCAGCACCGCAAGACCAATGCCCTGCCCGACGCTGAAACGCTCCTTGAACACAAACAGGCTGGCGACCAGCAACATGATCGGGCCCATCTGCACCACCAGTTGCGCCGTGCCAGGGCTCAAGCGGTTCAGGCCCATCAGATACAGCACGTAGTTGCCCACCAGCCCCAGCACCGCCATCGCCACCAGCCAGCCACCGCGCGGACCCAACACCTTGCGGCTGGGCAAGCGCCGGGTAGACGCCAGATAGATGAACAGCAAGCCACCGGACACCAGCAGCCGAAACCAGGTCACGGTGACCGGATCCATCACTTGCAGTACCTGCTTGAGCTTGATCGGCAGGATTCCCCAGAGCAACGCGGTCAACAAGGCGAGGAACAGGCCATAGACCCAGCGGCCGGACGATTTGTGCATGCAACCCTCGAAGCTCAAGATGTGTGCGCCGATTCTAACCCGACGCCACGACGACGTTTGCATATTGCGTTGACGGGATGGGCCAGGCCGCGCCGTCGATCGGCTCGACAGGCGGAAATCGAGAACTGCACATAAGCTCATCTGGGAACGAACTCGCAACCCCTTTGGAGAAACACCATGCTTGGCAAACGCGCCCAGGATCCGACCCCTACGACCATTTTTCGCAGCGACCGGATCTGCCGGGTAAACGGCGAGTTCTACTTCAATACCCGCGAAGGCACCCAGGAGGGGCCGTATCCCACCCGGGAGGCAGCGGAACAGGGAATCGCGGTGTATATCACGCGGATGATGCAACTGGCGCAAGTCGCCAGCTAAGCACCGTAAAGGCTCCCACAGCACTCTTTATGGTGAGGGTGCTTGCTGTGGGAGCAAGGCTTGCTCGCGATCGGCAATACTCGGTTAGCCTGAAAAGTCTCTGCGCCTGCATCGCGGGCAAGCCTTGCTCCCACAGCAAGCTCCCTCGCCACAAGAGCCTCTGACTTGCCAGATTCGGAGCTACCTCACCGCCTCGAACAACCCCGTCGCCCCCATCCCACCGCCCACGCACATGGTCACGATGCCATAGCGCAGGTTGCGCCGTTGCAGCTCGCGCACCAGATGGCCGACTTGCCGCGAGCCGGTCATGCCGAACGGATGGCCGATGGAAATCGAGCCGCCGTTGACGTTGTATTTTTCCGGGTCGATTTCCAGTCGATTACGGCTGTACAGGCACTGGGAGGCGAACGCCTCGTTGAGTTCCCACAGGTCGATGTCGGCGATCTGCAAGCCTTTGGCCTTGAGCAATTTGGGCACCGAAAACACCGGGCCGATGCCCATTTCATCCGGTTCGCACCCCGCCACCGTAAAACCACGGAAAAACGCCTTGGGCTTGAGCCCCAGCGCCAGGGCTTTTTCCAGGCTCATCACCAAGGTCATGGAGGCGCCATCGGACAACTGCGACGAGTTGCCCGCCGTCACCGAACCGTCTTCGGCGAACACCGGTTTGAGACCCGCCAGGCTTTCATAGGTGGTGTCCGGACGGTTGCAGTCGTCGCGATCGACCACCCCCTCGACCACCTGCACCGCACCGGTGTTTTTATCCTCAATCTTGTATTTCACTGTCATCGGGATGATTTCGTCCGCAAACAGTCCGGCCGTCTGGGCCCGGGCAGTGCGTTGCTGGCTGTACAAGGCGTAGCGGTCCTGCTCCTCGCGGCTGACCTGATAACGGCGGGCGACGATCTCGGCCGTCTGGCCCATGGGGAAATAAATCCCCGGTACCTGCTCTTGGAGCAACGGGTTGATCAGATGGTCGGTGTTGACGCTTTTCATCGTCAGGCTGATGGATTCCACGCCGCCGGCGACGATGATGTCGCTGCAACCGGACGCGATCTGGTTGGCCGCGATGGCAATCGCTTGCAGGCCCGAGGAGCAGAAACGGTTGAGGGTCATGCCGGCGGTGTCGGTGCCCAGTTGCGAGAGCACCGCCACGTTGCGGCCGATGTTGTAGCCCTGGGCACCTTCGTTGGAACCGGCGCCGACGATGCAATCTTCGACGCTGGCCGGGTTGACGTCGTTGCGCGCCAACAACGCATTGACACAGTGCGCCGCCATGTCGTCCGGACGGGTCATGTTGAACTTGCCGCGAAAGGACTTGGCCAGGCCGGTTCGTACGCTGTCGACGATCACCACTTCACGCATGGCAGTTACCTCATTGTTGGAGTCGGTTGTGAGTGAATCGAGCATAGATCCACGGCATAACCGACTGCGACAATCATTCACCCTGCGTATGCGCTCTCATTGCCCTAGCGTTTCTTTTTCCGGGCCTGTTTTTCGGCCCGTTCGAAAGCCGCTTCCAACGCCTGGTTGAGGGTACGCAGCACCTTGACCCGCGCCCAGCGCTTGTCGTTGGCTTCCACCAGGGTCCACGGGGAAATCTCCGTACTGGTGCGGTCGACCATGTCGCACACCGCGGCCCGATAAGCGTCCCACTTGTCGCGGTTGCGCCAGTCGTCCTCGGTGATCTTGAAGCGCTTGAACGGGATTTCCTCACGCTCCTGGAAGCGCTCCAGTTGGGTTTCCTTGTCGATGGCCAGCCAGAACTTGACCACCACCACGCCGGCGTCGGCGAGCTGCTCTTCGAAGTCGTTGATCTCGCCATAGGCCCGCAACCAATCGGCCTGGCTGCAAAACCCTTCGACCCGCTCCACCAGCACCCGGCCGTACCAGGAACGGTCGAACATGGTGAATTTGCCGCGTGCCGGAATATGCCGCCAGAACCGCCACATATAGGGGTGGGCACGCTCTTCCTCGGTGGGCGCGGCAATCGGCACGATGCCGTATTGGCGTGGGTCAAGGGCCGCAGCGACCCGCCGGATCGCTCCCCCCTTGCCCGCCGCATCGTTACCTTCGAACACCGCCACCAGGGCATGCCGGCGCATGCGCTTGTCGCGCAACAAACCGGCGAACCGCGCCTGCTCGGTGATCAGCTGTTCTTCGTAATCGGCCTTTTCCAGGCGTTGGCTCATGTCCAGGCTGTCGATCAGCGTGATCTGCCCGTCCAGCACCGGCAACGGCGCCACGCTGACCTTGTCCGGCTTGACCTGGGATCGGCCGAGGGCCTGGCGCATCCCCTCCAGCAGGATCCGGCCGACCGTCAGGCTGCGATAGCAAGCGTCCATGCCCTCGATCACATGCCACGGCGCGTAATCGCGACTGGTGCGGCGCAACACCCGCTCGCCGTATTTGACGAACTTGTCGTAGGTTTGCGATTGCTGCCAGTCCAACGGGCTGATACGCCAGCTGTGCAGCGGGTCATCCTTGAGCCCCTTGAGCCGGGCCTTCATCTGTTTCTTGGACAGGTGGAACCAGAACTTGAAGATCAGCGCGCCTTCGTCGCAGAGCATTTTTTCCAGGCGCTCGGCGCCATTGATCGCCTGGTCGAGCCGCGGATCCTTGATCTCGCCATGGACCCGGCCCTGCAGCATCTGGCTGTACCAGTTGCCGAAGAAAATCCCCATGCGGCCCTTGGCCGGCAACATCCGCCAATAGCGCCAGGCCGGAGGCCGCGCCAGTTCTTCGTCAGTCTGTTGGTCGAAGGTGCGGACCTCGATCAGCCTGGGGTCCATCCACTCGTTGAGCAATTTCACCGTCTCGCCCTTGCCCGCGCCCTCGATGCCGTTGATCAGCACGATGACCGGAAACCGGCCCTGCTGTTGTAACTCGAACTGCACTTCAAGCAGGGCCTCACGCAGGGCCGGCACCTCGGCCTCGAAGGTGTCTTTATCGATGACGTGACCGATTTCAGCGGATTCAAACATGGGCAGCTCCTTTCGGGGATGGGCCAAGACTAGCGGATTGGATAGCGCCCCGTGCAGCAGATTCCCTCCATAGGCACCCTCTCTTGCGTTGGATCAAGCAAGCCGATACCGATCGGCTAGGCTGTGTACGAAATTGTTTGAAACGCAGGTTAGGCAAGGCAAAAACCGGCGAGGAAGCGGAGTTGACTGGTTGTCAATGAGCATTCCGAGCCGGTTTTTAACGCCGCATAACCAAGTTTCAAGCGATTTCGTACATAGCCTAGAATGGCCGCCTTGATTTTGACCGAGCCTGCCATGACACCCATCCAGCACCACGCCCAACTCGACTGGGACGACCAGGGGCGCCCGCGCTCGCGCGCGTTCGACGACGTGTATTTTTCCGACCAGTCGGGGCTGGAAGAAACCCGCTACGTGTTCCTGGAACAGAACAACCTGGCCGAACGTTTTGCGGCGCTGGCCGACGGCGAACGACTGGTGATCGGCGAAACCGGTTTCGGCACCGGCCTGAATTTTCTCTGCGCCTGGCAACTGTTCGAACAGTGCGCGCCGGCCGGTGCCCGGTTGCATTTCGTCAGTGTCGAGAAATTCCCCTTGAGCCCGGAGGATCTGCGCCGGGCCCTGGCCTTGTGGCCGTCACTCAAGCAACAAGCCGACCCGCTGCTCGAACAGTACGTGGCGATTCACCAGGGCTTTCAGCGCCTGATACTGGCGGGTGGGCGGGTGACATTGACGCTGTTGATCGGCGATGCGCTGGAACAATTGCCGCAGCTGGACGCCCACATCGACGCCTGGTTCCTCGACGGTTTCGCGCCCGCGAAGAACCCCGAGATGTGGACCGCCGAGCTATTCGCCGAACTGGCGCGGCTGGCCGCACCCGGCGCGACCCTCAGCACCTTCACCAGCACCGGTTGGGTCCGGCGACTGCTGAATGCGGCGGGCTTCAAGATGAAGCGCACGCCGGGCATTGGCCACAAATGGGAAATCCTGCGCGGAGTGTTTCTCGGCTGGCCGGAGCAGGCACCGTCGCCGGCCCCGGCAAAACCCTGGTACGCCCGCCCCTTGCGCCCCACCGACGAACGCCGGGCACTGGTGATCGGCGGTGGCCTGGCCGGTTGCGCCAGCGCCGCAAGCCTGGCCGCCCGTGGCTGGCAAGTGACGCTGCTGGAGCGCCACGCCGGGTTGGCCGAGGAGGCCTCCGGCAACCCGCAGGGCGTGCTGTACCTCAAGCTGTCGGCCCACGGTACGGCGTTGTCGCAGATGATCCTCAGTGGTTTCGGCCATACCCGACGCTTGCTCGGACACCTGCAGCGCGGCGTAGACTGGGACGCCTGCGGGGTCTTGCAACTGGCGTTCAACAACAAGGAAGCCGAACGCCAGGCGCAACTGGCCGAGGCGTTTCCCGCCGATCTGCTGCACATTCTCGATCAGGCATCGGCGCAGGCCCGCGCAGGTATTGGCCTGGCCTGTGGTGGTCTGTTTTATCCCGAGGGCGGTTGGGTGCATCCCCCGGCGCTGTGTCGGTGGCAGGCCTCAAGCCCGACAATTGCCGTCCAGACCCACCATGAGGTGCTGACCTTGCGCCGCGTGGAAGGCCAATGGCAGGCGTGGGATGGCGAACGTTGCCTGGCCAGCGCGCCCGTGGCGATTCTCGCCAGCGCCGCCGAGATCAAGCGCTTCGACGCCGCCGCCGAATTGCCGCTCAAGCGCATTCGCGGGCAGATCACCCGACTGCCCCAGACCGTCCGCAGCCAGAGCCTGGCGACAGTGGTCTGCGCCGAAGGCTATGTGTCGCCGCCGCGATCGGGCGAACACACCCTGGGTGCCAGTTTCGATTTCAACAGCGACGACCTGGCCCCGACCGCCGCCGAGCACGCCGGCAACCTGCAGATGCTCGAAGAGATCTCCCTGGACCTGGTCGACCGCCTGGACGCCCGCGCCCTGGATCCGCAGCACCTCGAAGGCCGGGCGGCGTTCCGTTGCACCAGCCCGGATTACCTGCCGATTGTCGGCCCCTTGGCGGATCGCAACGCGTTTAACGAGGCCTACGCGGCCCTGGGCAAGGACGCCCGCCAGGTACCGGACACGCCCTGCCCCTGGCTCGAAGGCCTGTACATCAACAGCGGCCACGGTTCCCGTGGTCTGATCACCGCGCCCCTGTCGGGCGAACTGATCGCCGCCTGGCTGGAGAACGAACCCCTGCCGCTGCCCCGCGGCGTCGCCGAGGCCTGCCACCCGAACCGGTTTGCGTTGCGGGGACTGATTCGGGGCAAGGCGTGACACCGATCGATAGCCCACAGAGCTCTCCTGTTCTTCAATCATGGGCAAACCACCCGTCCCCTTCCGCCCGCTTATAACGCATCGATATAAAACTCACAGCCATCCCACCGGTCAGTTTCCAAGTACCCGCCCTTTCGGTGGGTGCTGCTTGACCCCCTCCCCAACGGAAAAACCGGTAAGGACTTATGTGCGGATTAGCTGGAGAGTTACGTTTCGATCAACAACCTGCGGACCTTGCGGCCGTGGAACGCATCACCCATCACCTGGCGCCTCGCGGCCCTGACGCGTGGGGTTTTCATAGCCAGGGGCCGATTGCCCTGGGCCACAGGCGTCTGAAAATCATGGACCTGTCGGACGCCTCGGCCCAGCCGATGGTCGACCTACCGCTGGGACTGTCCCTGGCCTTCAACGGCGCGATCTACAACTACCCGGAACTGCGCGCCGAGCTGGAAAGCCTGGGCTACACCTTTCATTCCGGCGGTGACACCGAAGTGCTGCTCAAGGGCTACCACGCCTGGGGCGAAGCGCTGCTGCCCAAGCTCAACGGCATGTTCGCCTTCGCCATCTGGGAGCGGGACACGCAGCGGCTGTTCATCGCCCGCGACCGCCTCGGCGTCAAGCCGCTGTACCTGTCACGCACCGGCCAGCGCTTGCGCTTTGCCTCGGCGTTGCCGGCCCTGCTCAAGGGTGGCGACATCAACCCGCTGCTCGACCCGGTGGCGCTCAACCATTATCTGAATTTCCACGCGGTGGTCCCGGCGCCGCGCACCTTGCTGGCCGGCATTGAAAAACTGCCGCCCGCCACCTGGATGCGGATCGACGCCGACGGCAGCACCGAGCAGCAAACCTGGTGGACCCTGCCCTACGGCCCCCGCGCCGACGAACAGAACCTGAACCTGGAAGACTGGGTCGACCGCGTGCTCGACAGCACCCGTGAAGCCGTCGCCATTCGCCAACGCGCCGCCGTGGAGGTCGGCGTGCTGCTGTCCGGCGGCGTGGACTCCAGCATGCTTGTGGGCCTGTTGCGCGAAGTCGGCGTTGAAGACCTGTCGACGTTCTCCATCGGCTTCCAGGATGCCGGCGGCGAGCGCGGTGACGAGTTCCAGTATTCGGACCTGATCGCCCGGCACTATGGCTCCCGTCATCACCAACTGCGCATCGACGAAAAAGAGATCATCGAACAGCTGCCCGCAGCCTTCCGCGCCATGAGCGAACCCATGGTCAGCCACGACTGCATTGCCTTTTACCTGCTGTCGCGGGAAGTGGCCAGGCATTGCAAAGTGGTGCAAAGCGGCCAGGGTGCCGACGAACTGTTTGCCGGTTACCACTGGTACCCCCAGGTCGATGGCGCCAGCGATCCCTACGCGGCCTATCGCGCCGCGTTCTTCGACCGCAGCTACGAGGAATATGCCGCCACCGTGCAGCCCAAATGGCTGACGGCCAACGACGCGGCCGGCGACTTCGTCAAGGCGCACTTCGCCCAGCCAGGCGCCGAAGCCGCGGTGGACAAGGCCCTGCGCCTGGACAGCACCGTGATGCTGGTGGATGACCCGGTCAAGCGCGTCGACAACATGACCATGGCCTGGGGCCTGGAGGCACGCACGCCGTTCCTCGATTACCGGCTGGTGGAGCTCTCGGCCCGGGTCCCGGCTCAGTTCAAGCTGCCCGACGGCGGCAAGCAGGTGCTCAAGGAAGCGGCCCGGCGAGTGATTCCCAGTGAAGTGATCGACCGCAAGAAGGGCTATTTCCCGGTGCCGGGCCTCAAGCACCTGGAAGGCAACACCCTCGCCTGGGTCCGCGAGCTGCTGCTGGATCCGAGCCAGGATCGTGGCCTGTTCAACCCGGCCATGCTCGATCGCCTGCTGACCGACCCCAACGGCCAACTCACCCCGCTGCGCGGCTCGAGGTTGTGGCAACTGGCGGCGCTGAACCTGTGGCTCAGCGAGCAAGGAATCTGATCGATGAAAGCCAACCCTACGGTTCACAACCAACGCCTGTTGCGCGGCCAGGCGCCCTCCTATGAACGCTTGCAGGCGCGCCTGGCCGAAGACGGCAGCGAGCTGGGCGCCGACCCGATCGCGGTGCATTGCGGCTGGGGCCGCCTGCTGATCGGCCATACCTTCCCCGATCCGGCCAGCCTGGCGCGGGAGCTGCTCAACGAACAACCCGGCGAGCGCGACATTGCCCTGTACGTCGCCGCGCCCCAGCAAGTGCTCGGCCTGGAACCGGCGCAGTTGTTCCTCGATCCGTCCGACACCTTGCGTTTGTGGTTCAGCGACTATCGCCAGGCCACGCGGGTGTTTCGCGGCTTCCGGATTCGCCGGGCCCAGAGCGAAGCCGACTGGCAGGCCATGAACCAGCTCTACCAGGCCCGGGGCATGCTGCCCATCGACCATAAACGGCTGACCCCGCGTCACGAAGGCGGTCCGGTCTACTGGCTGGCCGAAGACGACGACACCGGCGCGGTGATCGGCAGCGTCATGGGCCTGAATCATCAGAAAGCCTTCAACGATCCAGAGAACGGCAGCAGCCTTTGGTGCCTGGCCGTGGACCCGCAATGCCCACGGCCCGGAGTCGGTGAAGTGCTGGTGCGCCATCTGATCGAGCACTTCATGAGTCGCGGCCTGAGCTATCTCGACCTGTCGGTGCTGCATAACAATCGGCTGGCGAAGAACCTCTACGCCAAGCTCGGTTTTCGCAATCTGTCGACGTTCGCCATCAAGCGCAAGAACGGCATCAACCAGCCGCTGTTCCTCGGGCCGGGACCGGAGGCGGCGTTCAACCCCTACGCGCGGATCATCGTCGAGGAGGCTCACAGGCGCGGCATCGACGTGCAGGTGGACGACGCCGAAGGCGGCTTGTTCACCTTGGTCCACGGCAGTCGGCGGGTGCGTTGCCGCGAGTCCCTGAGCGATTTGACCAGCGCCATCAGCATGACCTTGTGCCAGGACAAGAGCCTGACCCACAAGGTGCTGAAAAACGCCGGCCTGAACCTGCCGGCCCAGCAACTGGCGGGCAATGCCGATGACAACCTGGCTTTTCTCGATGAGCACGAGCGGGTCGTGGTCAAGCCGCTGGACGGTGAGCAGGGCCAAGGCGTGGCGGTGGATCTGCGCACCATCGAAGAGGTGCAGAGCGCCATCGAAACAGCCCGGCAGTTCGACAGCCGGGTGTTGCTGGAAAGCTTTCACGAGGGGCTGGACCTGCGGATCCTGGTGATTGGCTATGAGGTGGTGGCGGCAGCGATCCGGCGTCCGGCGGAAGTGATCGGCGACGGACAACACACCATCGGTGCCCTGATCGAAGCCCAGAGCCGCCGCCGACAAGCGGCCACCGGCGGCGAAAGCAAGATCCCGATGGACGCCGAAACCCAACGCACGCTGAGCGCCGCAGGGTACGACTACGACAGCGTGCTGCCGGCGGGTGAGCATCTGTTCGTACGGCGCACGGCGAACCTTCATACGGGCGGCATCCTGGAAGACGTTACCGGCATCCTCCATCCGTCCCTGGCCGATGCCGCGGTACGCGCCGCCCGCGCGCTGGACATCCCCATGGTCGGCCTCGACCTGTTGGTGCCCGCAGCCGACCAGCCCACCTATGTGTTCATCGAAGCCAACGAACGCGCCGGCCTGGCCAACCATGACCCCCAACCCACCGCCGAGCGCTTTGTGGATTTGTTGTTTCCCCATAGCCAGGCGGTGGCCTGAGCCTCACCACAGGGTTCCTCTACTTCAATTTTATGTTCCGCGAGGAGTTTCCATGATCAGTAAAATTCCCGAACCGGACCTCGAATACCTGCGAAAAGTCCTGCTGGAAATGCTCGCCATTCCCAGCCCCACCGGGTTCACCGACACCATCGTGCGTTATGTCGCCGAGCGACTTGACGAACTCGGCGTTCCTTTCGAAATGACCCGGCGCGGGACCCTCCGGGCCACGCTCAAGGGCCGCAAGAACAGCCCCGACCGGGCCGTATCGGCGCACCTGGACACCATCGGCGCCTCCGTGCGGGCGATCAAGGACAACGGCCGCCTGACCCTCGCGCCGGTGGGGTGCTGGTCCAGCCGGTTTGCCGAAGGCAGCCGGGTCAGCCTGTTCACCGACACCGGCGTGATCCGCGGCAGCGTGTTGCCCTTGATGGCGTCCGGGCACGCGTTCAACACCGCCGTGGATGAAATGCCCATCAGTTGGGACCACATCGAGCTGCGCCTGGATGCCTACTGCGCCACCCGCGCCGATTGCGAAACCCTCGGCGTGGCCATCGGCGACTACGTGGCCTTCGATCCCTTGCCGGAGTTCACCGAGAGCGGCCACATCAGCGCCCGGCACCTGGACGACAAGGCCGGGGCCGCCGCGCTGCTGGCGGCGCTCAAGGCCATTGTCGACAGCGGTGCGCAACTGCAAATCGATTGCCACCCCCTGTTCACCATCACCGAGGAAACCGGCAGCGGCGCAGCGGCCGCGCTGCCTTGGGACGTCAGTGAATTCGTCGGCATCGACATTGCCCCCGTTGCGCCCGGCCAGCATTCAAGCGAGCATGCCGTCAGTGTGGCGATGCAGGATTCCGGAGGCCCCTACGACTATCACCTGTCGCGCCATCTCTTGGCGCTGGCCAAGGAAAACGAGTTGCCGGCACGCCGCGACCTGTTCCGCTACTACTTCAGCGACGCCCACTCCGCCATTACCGCCGGCCATGACATCCGCACCGCCCTGCTCGCCTTCGGCTGCGACGCCACCCACGGCTACGAACGCACCCACATCGACAGCCTCGCCGCCCTCAGCCGCCTGCTCAGTGCCTATATCCTCAGCCCGGCGGTTTTCGCCAGCGACGCACAGCCGGCGCAAGGCTCGCTGGACCGCTTCAGCCACCAGATCGAGCATGATGCACAGATGGAAAGCGATACCCGGGTGCCTTCGGTGGACAGCCTGGTGGGGCAGCGCTCGGATAGCTGATCCAACATTTTCGCCGCCACGAATATCGCCATCGCGAGCAGGCTCGCTCCCACATGGAGCCTTCAGCGCAGCTCAGAACTCTGTGGGAGCGAGCCTGCTCGCGATAAGGCCAGAACAGACACCGCAAAACCCAGGCTAGCCGCAAACCCTCAATGGCCGTAGCATCGCCACATTGTCTAGCCGAGGCCCCTCCATGCTCATCCCCCACGACCAACTCGAAGTCGACACGCTCACCCGCCTGATCGAGGATTTCGTGACCCGCGACGGCACCGACAACGGTGACGAAACGCCTCTGGAAACCCGTGTATTGCGGGTCAGGCAGGCGTTGACCAAAGGCCAGGCGATGATCGTCTTCGACCCGGAAAGCGAACAGTGCCAGTTGATGCTCAAGCACGACGTGCCCAAGCACCTATTCGACTGAACAGACTTTGCGTGCAGCCTGGGCTTTCTTGCGCTGGATTTTTTCGTAGATTTCAGAGCGATGGACGTCGACGTGCCGCGGCGCTTCCACGCCAAAGCGCACGGTGCTGCCGCTGACCGACAGCACACGGACGGAAATATCGTCACCGATGGAGATCAATTCACCTACTGCACGACTGAGTACGAGCATGGTTCTTGTCCTTAAGAATGTCTGGACCCTGACCATGCCCGGCCTGTTTCAGGTTCTCAAGACACCGACGACAAATCAGTAACCCCCTACAAGCAAAGCTCCAACGCCTGAAGGAAACTTCCTGCAAAACCTGCTCATACCCTGTTTATTTCACGACGCAGAGAATCGTGGCCCGAACAGAATCACACTCGCTCCCAACACACAGAGCGCCACGCCGATCCAGTCGGAACCCAATGGCCGCACTCGCTCCACCACGGCCAGCCAACCAATCGAGGCGATGATATAGATCCCGCCATAGGCGGCGTAGGCGCGGCCGGCATAGGTCGCTTCGACCCGGGTCAGCAACACGGCAAACAGCGTGAGGCTGAGCAGCGCCGGCACCAGCCACCAAGCGCTCTTGCCCTGGCGCAACCACAGCCAGAAGGCGTAGCAGCCGGCAATTTCGAACAGCGCGGCAAGAAAGAACCACAGGTAATTGAGCATGCGGGTGTCCATCAGGAAGACCGAAGGGCGCCATCCTGAGGACACCGGGCATCGAGGTCAACTCATCGAGGTCAACTGGGATTCTGCCGCGCCTTGGCGCGCATCTTGTCGGCCATGGTGGTCATTTCGGCATACAACAACTGGGGGTCCTTCTGCTTCATGGCCCAGGCCGCCCGCCCCTGCTCGTGGGGCAGGATCATGAACTGGCCCTGGCCGACCTGCTGGTAAATGTAATCGGCAATGTCCGCCGCGGTGATCGGTGAGCTTTCCAGCAATTTGCCAACCTGGGCTTTCATGGCCGGGGTCGGGCCACGGAAGGAATCCAACAGGTTGGTCTGGAAAAAGGAGGGACAGACCACGTGCACGCCGATTTCCTGATACGCCAGCTCGGCCAGGAGGCTTTCCGACAAAGCCACCACACCGGCCTTGGCCACGTTGTAGTTGCTCATGGCCGGGCCCTGCATCAGCGCCGCCATGGAGGCGATGTTGATGATCTTGCCACGGCTTTTCTCCAGCAAGGGCAGGAACGCCTTGCAGCCCTTGACCACGCCCATCAGGTTGATCGCGATCTGCCAGTCCCAGTCTTCCAGGGACAGCTCGCTGAAGAACCCGCCCGAGGCCACCCCGGCGTTGTTGACGATGATGTCGATGCCGCCCAGTTTTTCTTCGCACGCCTGGGCGAACGCAGTCAGCTGGCTGTAGTCACGCACATCGCAACGCTGGATAAAGCCGTCGCCACCGGCGGCGCGCACTGACTTGAGGGTTTGCGCAAGGCCGGGCTCGTTGACGTCCGACAACGCCAGCCGCCAGCCTTCGCGGGCCCAGCGCAGCGCGATTTCGCGACCCAGGCCGGAGCCGGCACCGGTGATCATCATGCGATTTTGCATAGCAGACAGCCTTGTTCGGGAGAGATGGGCCGAGTGTAGCGAAGGACTTTCCCGGACCCACGCTCCATCAGAGTGCTGAATGGCGGGGGCAAACCGGAGTGGGTAGGAGCGCCGACAAAAACGTTGAATTTTTTACAGGACGTTACGGTCGACTGTTTAAGCCGCCCGGATTTAAACGCCTGCGCGCTGGCAGTTAATTGTTGTATCCCCAGAACTGACCAATAAGGAAATCAACGATGGGCACAATACTTATCATTATCCTGATCCTCTTGCTGATCGGTGGTCTGCCGGTCTTTCCGCATTCCAGAAGTTGGGGCTACGGCCCGTCCGGTATTATTGGCGTAGTGTTGGTGGTGCTGTTGATCCTGCTATTACTGGGCAAGATATAAACCACGGGGTAAAAAAAAGAGGCCTTCACAGGCCTCTTTTTTATATTCACCGGTAATCAGTCCGGCTTGCCATCAACCACGCCGGCGGTGTTATCCAGCAGGCTCTTGGTGGCAGTCTGCAGGAACGACTCCAGTTGGAGTTTCATCTGCGTGGTGCCCGGTGCGTCCGGGATAATTTCCGCATGCGGGTTGGCACCGAGTTCATAGCGGTACATCTTCGGTGGCATTTCCTTGTCCTTCGGCAGCACCAGGATCTGGTCATCGCGCACGATCGCCGTGGTCTGTTCACTGCCCGACGGCTTGATCACACCAAAACCGGTATCGCCCTGCGGCAGGTTCAACAGGTCGCGGCCCCAGCACTGGTTGCGCACCTCGCCACCGATCCGGCCCATGATGGTCGGAACGATATCGACCTGGGTGCCGACGGTGTGGCTACGCTGGCCGAATTTTTCCTGGATGCCCGGGCCGATCATCAGCATCGGTACGTTGAAACGACCCAGGTCCATTTCGGTGATCTGCCGTTCGTTGCCAAAGCCATGGTCGCCGACCACGACGAACAGGGTCTCCTTGAAGTAAGGCTCCTTGCGGGCCTTCTCGAAGAACTGGCCCAGGGCCCAGTCGGCGTAGCGCATGGCCGTCAGGTGTTCGTTCAGGCTGCCACGGTCGGTGACCCGCTCCACCGGCAAGGGTGTCGGCAGCGCATACGGCGTGTGGTTGGACAGGGTTTGCAGCAAGGCATAGAACGGCTTGCCGTTTTCCCGCGCCTTGAGCTCGATCAGGCCACGGTCGAACATGTCCTGGTCAGACACGCCCCAGGTCGGGTCGGAGAACACCGGGTTCACGAAATCGTTGCGCCCGATGAAATTGGTCATGCCCTGGTTGCTAAAGAAACCCGACTGGTTGTCCCAGGCGAAATCACCGTTGTAGACATAGACGTCGTCGTAGTTGCGAGCGCTGAGCAGTTGCGGCAGGCCCGACAGCTTGTGGCTGCCCTCAGGCGTCTGCATCAGGTATTCGAAGCCCGGCAGGTTCGGGAAGCACGCCATGGTGGCGAACATGCCCTGGTGGGTATGGGTACCGTTGGAGAAGAAGCGGTCGAACAGCAGGCCTTCCTTGGACAGCTTGTCCAGGTAAGGGGTGATGTTGCCCGGCGCGCCCAGGGCGCCGACCGAGTGCCCGGCCATGCTTTCCATGAGGATCACGACAACGTTCTTGATCGGCAGCGTCTTGTCGGCCGGCGGCGTGTAGTCGCGACGCACGGCGGCGGTCGCAGTATCCACCAGCTTGTCGTCGGGCATCACCAGCATGTCGCGCACGGTCTGTTGCGCCAACGGCTGTTCGAGGGTGGCCTTCCAGATGTTATCGCGGTCTTCGGACATCCGGCTCTTGGCGGCCGCCACCAGCGACAACGTACCGTTGAGGCCCAGTTGGTTGGCGAAGTTCGAATCGGTGGTGTAGACGTCGCCCCAACGCAGGGGTGGCCCCTGCCGCAGGGTGCCACGGGCCGCGGTCACCGCCACCAGCAGGCAGACCACGAACACCGCGACGCGGCTGTACCAAGGTGCGACCTGACGCACACCGATGCTGCCACCGCTGAACGGTCCGCGTGGCCGGGTCGCGCGGTCGGCACCCTTGAAGGCCAGGCTCAGGATCAGCGTGCCGACCGCCCAGGCCAACAGGTAGCGCACCACCGGGAAACCGTACCAGAGCATGCTCATCACGGTTTTCGGGTCTTCCTTCACGTACTGGAAGACCAGGCCGTTGAGGCGCTGGTGGAACTCACGGTAGAAGTCCATCTCCATCAAGCCCAGGAACAAGGCGATGCTCGAGGTGACGGTCAGCCAGAAACGGAAGAAGCCGCGAGCCGCCATGGTCCGGGGGCTGAACAAGGCCAGCAGCAGCGGAACGCTGAGGTACACCACCAGGCGCAGGTCGAAACGCAGGCCGTTGGCGAACGCTTCAACGAAGGTCGAGGCCGGGGTATCGAGGATCATCTCGCGGTTGTAGACCAGCAGCGCCAGGCGCAGCAGGCTGAACATGACCATCATCACCAGGGCACAGAGCAACGTGTAGGCCAAGTGTGATTTGACGGTCGGTTGCAGCAAGCGATGCGTGGTGCGCTGCTGACTCAGGGCGTCCGGGATTGCCATGTCGTTTAAGGACCTATTGGAGTTGAAGTGACAAAAAGAAACAACGGCGCGCCCTCTGTTGGCCAATGCATGACCCCGGGGCTTGCGCGAGAGGGCAAATGTTGCACGAACGGCGATGGCATTGCCATTAAATAACCGGCGGCAATTAAAGCGCAGGAGATTGTCCGTAAGGTTTTGTGAAAATTTCGTTCAATGAATATTCAGAAACACAAAAAGCCCGGATTTCCCTGACCGTTGAGGCGAACCCCATCTGTGGCGAGGGAGCTCATGTGGGAGCAAAGCTTGCTCGCGATGCAGGCGCCTCGATCCATGAAAGACCGCAGCGTCTATATCGCGAGCAAGCTTTGCTCCCACAGATAAATCCCCCTGGCCCCAAGGGAATTCCTGGGGGCTTAATGAAACTGCCGCCCAAGCCCCGCCGGCACGCCCTCGATAGTGGTTTCTTCCCACGGCCCGTTCGGGCTGACGGAGCGGCTCCAGCCGTTGTTCCAGCGGTAGTAGGTGCGCTGGCGATAGAAGGTGTTGGTCTGGTTGTCCAGCACATAGACGCCCAGCTTGGCGTCCCAATGACTGTTGCCGCCCGGTGGCGGGGCGAAACTGGCGGACGTACGCGGCAGCGGCTTGGCCGGTTTGTTCGGGGTCACCGGCTTGCCCGGTGGGGTCGACGGGCCCGGCTTGTGGGTCGGGGTCGACGGCGTGATCGGCGGCAGCGGTGCCGAAGGCTCAGGTGGGCGCTGGACCGCACAAGCGCTCAGGCCCAGGACGAGGGTGAGCAAGGTGAGACGAGCGATGGCGGTCATGGTGCGAATTCCTGTTATTTGTCCGGGCTGTCGATGATCAATTGTTGCGGCGTCGTGGTGCTGCTCGCCAGGGGTTGGCTGCGGCCGACCCATTCGCCGGCGGTCGGTTGACCGGCGCGGGAAATTCGCGCCACCAATTGGACTTCAGGGAAGTTCGACAGTTTCAGCTGCGGCATCATCGCGTCCGCGTCACCCAGCTCGACCGTGGCGGGCAGGTCAGCGACCGTCAGGCGCTTGGCCGCCAACGGTGCCGGAGGACCGGAGACGGCGCGGGCGAAGATGAACACGCTGTCGCCTGGCTGCACGCTGGCCTTGAGCGCCGGCGCCAGGTCGACGCGCACTTTCAGCAGTGCCGCAGCCTTGGTCGCCGGGGCTTGGGCTTGGGCTTGGGCTTGAGCGACCTTGCCACCGCTGGCTTGCAGCTTCTCGGTGGCGCGCGCGATGCCGCCCTGCAGCGCCTCACGGGACTTATCGCCCTCGGGCAGTTCGGCGAGCAGGCGGCCCCAGTAGTCGATCGCCGCCTGATAACGCTCGCCTTCGAACGCGGCGATGCCCAACAGGCCGAGGCTGGTGACTTCTTTCGGATCGAGCTTCAGCGCTTCGTCGGTCAGGGCCTGGGTCTTGTCCGACCATTTCTTGCCATCGGCGAAATACTGCGCCTGGGCCCATTGGCCAAGCAGTTCCGGTTGGCGGCCGGCCACGGCCACGGTGCGCTCGAAGATCTTCGCCGCATCCGCCGGGCGATCTTGCGCCATGTAGGTACGTCCGAGGAAATACAGGCCCTCGGCCGAATCCGGTTGCGCCGCCACCGCTCGCTCCAGGCGCTGGGTCATTTCTTCCATCGACTGCGGCGCCTGGGCGAATTCCCGGGTCAGTTCAACCTTGTCGCTGGCGCCAAAATGCAAGTACAGCGCCAGGCCCAGCACAGGCACCAGCACAGCGGCGAGCACCGGCAACGGCTTGCCCAAGCGCGATTCGCGTGGTGCTTCGGCCCCGTCGGTGTCAGCCAGCAGCTCACGGGCCGCTTCGGCGCGACCGGTG
Organism: Pseudomonas sp. FG6; assembly: GCF_057809015.1. Classification (NCBI taxonomy): domain Bacteria; kingdom Pseudomonadati; phylum Pseudomonadota; class Gammaproteobacteria; order Pseudomonadales; family Pseudomonadaceae; genus Pseudomonas; species Pseudomonas sp. FG6. The sequence goes on along the minus strand of NZ_JBMDJD010000017.1, from coordinate 103,532 downwards.
TCCAGTTGCGCGGCGTTGAGCACGCCCTCTTCCCGTTCGGCCTGCAGCTCAGCGACGCGCTCCTGGTACAACGCTACGTTGAGCGCTGTCCGGTCCTCTTCCAACTGGACACGACGGCCGCGCAAAACAGGGATCAACACAAAACTCAGGGCAACCAGGAGAAGCAGACCTGCGGCGAGCCAGAAATCAATCATGCTTGGTTTTATCCAACAGTTGGTCGAGGCGCTGGCGCTCTTCGACAGAAAGCGTATCCGCAGCGGCGCTGCGCTGGACACGACGGCGACGCACGATCACCGCGATGACGACGAAACCACCGAGCAACAGCGCGGCCGGGCCGAACCAGAGCAGCGCGGTCTTGGAAGACAGCGCCGGGTTGTAGCGCACGAACTCACCGTAGCGATCGACCATGAAATCGATGATCTGCTGGTTGTCCTTGCCCTCGCCCAGCATGCGGAAGATTTCCTTGCGCAAGTCGGCGGCAATCGGCGCATTGGAGTCGGCGATGTCCTGGTTCTGGCACTTGGGGCAGCGCAGTTCCTTGGTCAGTTCGCGAAACCGCTCACGCTCGCCGTCGTTGGCGAACTGGTAGGTGTCGATGGCGGCGTGGGCCACGCCCACCAGGCTCAGGCCGAGGATAGCGGCGGCTAACCAACGCTTCATGGTTTGGCCTCGTCCACCAGGGACTGATACGTCGCCGCCAGTTTCTCGCGCCAGACTTGCTCGTCGATCACGCCGACGTACTTGTCGCGGATAATGCCCTTGGCGTCGATGAAGAAGGTTTCCGGCGCCCCATACACGCCCAGGTTCAGGCCCAGGGAGCCGTCTTCGTCGCGAATGTCCAGTTGATACGGGTTGTGGAATTCGGTCAGCCACTTCAAGGCGTCGGCATTGACGTCCTTGTAGTTGACGCCGTAGATCACCACGCCGTTCTGCGCCAGCTTATTGAGCACCGGGTGCTCGACCCGGCAGGAAATGCACCAGGTCCCCCACACGTTGACCAGTGCCGGCTTGCCCAGCAGGTCGGCGCGGGTCAGGGTCCTGTCGCCCTGCACCGAAGGCAGGGAAAACTCCGGGAACGGCTTGCCGATCATCGCCGATGGCAGTTGCGCCGGGTTGAGGAAGAGCCCTCGGTACAAAAAGACCGCCACCACCAGGAACAGCGCCAGCGGCAACAGCATCATCCAACGTTTCATGCAGTGGCTCCCGTCATGCCCAGGGTCTCACGCACCCGGGCCTTCACCTTGACTCGATAACGACGATCCAGCGCCGCCAGCATCCCGCCCAGGGCGGTGAGCAGGCCACCGAACCAGATCCAGCGCACGAACGGCTTGACGTGGACCCGTACCGCCCAGGCGCCGTCGCCCAGGGATTCACCCAACGCCACGTAGAGGTCGCGCGTAAACCCGGCGTCGATCCCCGCTTCGGTCATCATCGAGCCCTGCACGGTGTAGAGGCGTTTTTCCGGATGCAGCACGGTCACATCCCGGCCGTCACGAATGACCCGCACGGTGCCTTTGTCGGAGGTGAAGTTCGGGCCTTCGAAATGCTTGGCCCCCTCGAAAACGAATTGATAGCCGGCCAGGTCCATGGACTCTCCCGGCGCCAGGCGCAGGTCACGCTCGGCACTGTTCTGGCTGGACAGCACCACGCCCAACGCGCAGACGGCGATGCCCAGGTGCGCGAGCTGCATGCCCCAATAGCTGCGGGTCAAGGTCGGCAGGCCCTTGATCAGGCCCTTGTGTCGAGTCTTGTCGAAGATGTCGCGCACGCCGGCCAGCAACACCCAGGCCGCCAGCGCGAAGGTCGCCAGCACCGCCCAGTTGAAATCGCCATAGGCGACACCGGCCACCACCGCCAGGACCGCCGTGCCCAACAGCACCGGGGTCAACATGCCCAGCAGCCATTTGACCGGTGTGTCTTTCCAGCGCACCAGCACGCCGACGGCCATCACCACCATCAGGATCGCCATCAGCGGGATGAACAACGCGTTGAAGTAAGGTGGTCCCACCGAAAGCTTGGCGCCGGACAGTGCATCGAGTACCAGCGGGTACAGTGTCCCCAGCAGGATCATCGACGCGGCCACCACCAGCACCAGGTTGTTGCCCAGCAACAGGGTCTCGCGCGACCAGAGGTTGAAGCCGACCTGGCTTTTCACCACAGGCGCGCGCAAGGCGAACAACGTCAGCGAGCCGCCGACCACGAACAGCAGGAACATCAGGATGAACACGCCGCGCTCAGGGTCGGAGGCGAACGCATGCACCGAGGTCAGCACGCCGGAGCGCACCAGGAAGGTGCCCAGCAGGCTCAGGGAGAACGCCGCGATGGCCAGCAGTACCGTCCAGCTTTTGAACACGCCGCGCTTTTCAGTGACGGCCAGTGAGTGAATCAACGCCGTGCCCACCAGCCAGGGCATGAAGGACGCGTTTTCCACCGGATCCCAGAACCACCAACCGCCCCAGCCGAGTTCGTAGTAGGCCCACCAAGACCCCAAGGTGATGCCGATGCCCAGGAAGGCCCAGGCGACGATGGTCCACGGACGCGACCAGCGCGCCCACGCGGCATCGAGACGACCGCCGAGCAACGCGGCGATGGCGAAGGCGAAGGCCACGGAAAAACCGACATAGCCCATGTAGAGCATCGGCGGGTGGACGATCAGGCCGATGTCCTGCAGCAACGGGTTGAGGTCGCGGCCATCGGTCGGCATCTGGGGCAAGATGCGCTCGAACGGGTTGGAAGTGACGATCAGGAACAGCAGGAAACCGCTGCTGATCATGCCCATCACCGCCAGCACCCGGGCCAGCATCACCTGCGGCAACTGCCGGGAGAACACCGAGACGGCAAAGGTCCAGCCGCCAAGAATCAATGCCCAGAGCAGCAGCGAGCCTTCATGGGCACCCCACACGGCGCTGAACTTGTAGTACCAGGGCAAGGCACTGTTGGAGTTGCTGGCCACATAAGCGACGGAAAAATCGTCGGTCATGAAGGCGTAGGTCAGGCAGCCGAAGGCGAACACCATGAACGCAAACTGCCCCCACGCCGCCGGACGGGCCACGCCCATCCACAGACGGTCGCCGCGCCAGGCACCGAGCAACGGCACCACGGCCTGTACCAACGCAAGGCACAAGGCCAGGATCATCGCCAGGTGACCCAATTCGGGAATAAAGATACCAGCCGTCATCACTCAACCCTCCTTCGCTGGGGCAGGCGCCGACTGGCCGCTGTCTTTCAAGGCCTTGGTCACTTCCGGCGGCATGTATTTTTCATCGTGCTTGGCCAGCACTTCGTCGGCCACGACCACACCGTCGGCATTGAGCTTGCCCAGGGCGACGATGCCCTGGCCTTCGCGGAACAGGTCCGGGAGGATGCCGCGGTAGGTGATGGTCACGGTCTTGTTGAAATCGGTGACGTTGAACGTCACGTCCAACGAATCCCCGGAACGCACCAGCGAGCCCTTTTCAACCATGCCGCCGGCGCGGATGCGGGTGTCCTTCGGCGCTTCGCCATTGGCGATCTGGGTCGGGGTGTAGAACAGGTTGATGTTCTGCTGCAGGGCGCTCAAGGCCAGGGCGACCGCAGCGCCAACACCGACCAGGATCGCAAGAATGATGACAAGACGTTTTTTGCGCAGCGGATTCACTGACCGTTCTCCCGGCGCAGACGACGCGCCTCTTGTTGCAGATACCGCTTGCGGGCCAGGATCGGCACCGCCACGTTGAGGGCCAGCACCGCCAGGCAGATGCCGTAGGCTGACCAGACATACAGGCCATGATGGCCCATGGCGAGGAAATCGCCGAATGAAGCAAAACTCATCGAGCGACCTCCAGGCTGTTCTGTACTTCGGCTTTTACCCAGCTGGCCCGGGATTCGCGCTTGAGCACTTCCAGGCGCATGCGCAGCAACAGCACGGCGCCGAAGAAACAGTAGAAACCCAGCGCGCAGAGCAACAGCGGCAGCCACATTTCGACAGGCATCGCCGGTTTTTCGGTCAGGGTAAATGTCGCGCCCTGATGCAAGGTGTTCCACCACTCCACCGAATACTTGATGATCGGGATGTTGATCACGCCGACGATCGCCAGCACCGCGCAGGCCTTGGCGGCGCTGTCACGATTGCTGATGGCGTTGCCCAGCGCAATAAGACCGAAGTACAGGAACAGCAGGATCAGCATCGACGTCAGTCGGGCATCCCAGACCCACCATGAACCCCAGGTCGGCTTGCCCCAGATCGCGCCGGTGACCAGCGCCACGGCGGTCATCCAGGCGCCGATGGGCGCGGCGCACTGCAGGGCGACGTCGGCCAGCTTCATCTTCCACACCAGCCCGACCACCCCACACACCGCCAGCATGACGTAGATGGACTGGGCCAACATCGCCGTGGGCACGTGGATATAGATGATGCGAAAGCTGTTGCCCTGCTGGTAATCCGGCGGGGCGAAGGCCAGCCCCCAGATCACGCCGCAGCCAATCAGCAGCACAGCGAAGAGGCTCAACCAGGGCAGCAGCTTGCCGCTGATAGCGTAGAACCACTTGGGTGAGCCAAGCTTATGAAACCAGGTCCAGTTCATTGCTGTTTCCATCACGGTTGCGGCTCGCCATCGCGAACCGCCGGGTCTGCCTTTACTTCACGCAGAAGTGGTCGTTTCTTGACCAGGCCTCGTTATTATTCGCCGACGCTGATCTTCAGGCCAGCGGCTATTGCAAAGGGTGTCAGGGTTATCGCCAGGGCGGTCAGGCTCCCAAGCCACAGCAGATAACCGGTTGCCGGCATGCCTTGCAGGGCGGCTTGCAAGGCGCCACTGCCCAGGATCAACACCGGGATGTACAGCGGCAGGATCAACAGCGCCAGCAGCAGCCCGCCACGCTTCAAGCCCACCGTCAACGCCGCGCCCACCGCACCGAGCAGGCTCAACACCGGCGTGCCCAGCAGCAACGAGACCAGCAGCACCGGCATGCAGGCGGCGGGCAAGCCCAGCATCATTGCCAGCAGCGGCGAGAGCAGCACCAGCGCCAGACCGGAAAAAACCCAGTGTGCCAGTACCTTGGCCAAAACCAGAAGGGCCAGGGGGTGCGACGAAAGGACCCACTGCTCCAGGGAACCGTCTTCGAAATCACTGCGGAAAAGCCCGTCCAGCGAGAGCAGGACCGATAAAAGCGCCGCCACCCACACCAGCCCCGGCGACAAGGTTTGCAACAATTGAGTCTCCGGCCCGACCGCCAGCGGGAACATGGCAATGACGATCGCGAAGAACACCAGTGGATTGGCCAACTCGGCCGGACGACGGAACAACAGGCGCGCCTCGCGGGCGAGCAACAGGCCAAACACACTCATACGGCCCAATTCCCCAGATCGATGTTGCGATAGCCGGACGGCATCCGCGTCAAGGTGTGGTGGGTGGTCAACAGCACCATGCCCCCCGTCTCGCAGTGCCGGGCCAGGTGCTCTTCAAGCTGCGCCACCCCTTGCTTGTCCAAGGCCGTGAACGGCTCATCGAGGATCCACAGCGGCGGGCCGTCGAGGTACAACCGAGCCAGGGCCACACGACGCTGCTGGCCGGCGGAGAGGGTGTGACACGACACGTCTTCGAAACCCCGCAGCCCTACCGTCGCCAACGCCTGCCAGATCGCCTCGCGCCCCACCGGCTGATGCAGCGCGCACAACCAACTGAGGTTTTCTTCGGGGGTCAGCAAGTCCTTGATGCCGGCGGCATGGCCGATCCAGAGCAAGTTGCGGGCCAGCTCGCCGCGCTGGCCATGCAACGGTTGGCCGTTGAGCAGCACTTGGCCAGCCGTGGGTTGCATCAATCCGGCCAGCAGGCGCAACAGACTGGTCTTGCCGCTGCCGTTGGGCCCGCTGATCTGCACCATATCGCCAGGTGAGAGTCTCAATTCGAGGTGTTCGAAAAGCAGCCGCAAGTCTCGCTCACAGGCGAGGCCGACGGTTTGCAAAAGAGGACTGGTCAAGGGATTGCGGGCCTTATACGGTTCAAGTCGGCGGTGCTGCGGCCGTTAAAGAGATGCAGCATAGATGCATTGACGGTCTGTTCCACAGAGCTGCGTCAAACAATTGCAAGGTTTTCGCCACACCCTGAAAGACGGGCGGCATTATACATGCGATGCCCTACTCTAATGAGGGCATTTTTCTCCAAGGTAAGCGCTTAGATGACAGGCGACATGAACATCCCGCCGCTGCCCCAGCCCACGGCAGCGCCGCGCATGCCAGCGATCAGCGGCGAGCTGCTCAAGCTGCTGGTACCGGCCGAAGGCCTGATCAGCACGGGCCAGACCGCACAGGCCGAAGTGCTGTCGCTCAAGCAGGCCGACCAGACTTTCCAGCTGCTGCTCAAAGTCACCCTGGAGAGCGGCCGTCAGACCACCGTGCAAGCCACCAGCACCCAGCCGCTGCCCCAGGGCACCAGCCTGGCCGTGACCCAGCCATCGCCCAGCAACCTGGCGATTACGGTGCAACAGGCCATTGCTTCCAGCGTTGCCACCCTCACCCGCATCGACACGGCGCAAATGCCGGTAGGCACGCTGCTGCAAGGCAAAGTGCTGACCAGCCAGGCGTTGCCGCCAGTGCCGGGGCAGCCGGTGGTCTATCGGTCATTGGTGAGCCTGGTCAACACCGCCCAGGCCGGCAGTACGCTGGACATCGACAGCCCCCAACCGCTGCGCATCGGCACGCTGCTCAGCGCCCAGGTGCAAGACGCACAGACGCTGAAATTCGTTCCGCTGAGCAACCGCCAGGAGCAATTGGCGGTGAGCCAGCAACTGGTCACTCAAGTCAGTCGCCAGGGTTCACTGGACAGCCTGATCAACGCCCTGCAAAACCTGCCGGCCACTGACGACACTGGCACCGAGCTGCGCGCCGCAGTGACACGCCTGCTGGCCGGCCTGCCGGATGTCCAGCAACTGAGCTCGCCCAAAGGCCTGGCCCAGGCCATGGCCGCCAGCGGCGTGTTCCTGGAAAGCAAACTGCTGGCCGGTCAGCCGCCGGGGCAGCCTCCGGGCCTGGCACCGGACATGAAAGGCGACCTGCTGAAACTGATCGCCCAACTGACCCCGGCCCTGCCCGCCTCCACCAACCTTGGCGCCATCATCGCCGCCAACACCCTGGCCCAGGCGCTGCCCAACTTCGTTCGCAGCGCCTTGGGGATGCTTGGCCAGGTCAGCGCCAAACCACAACCCACCGGCTTCCCCCTGCCCTCGCGCCCGCTCAAGGAGCAGCACGAAGAAGGCGATCTGGAGCACCTGTTGCGCCTGGCCGCCGCGGCGGTGTCACGCCTGCAGAGCCACCAGCTGTCGAGCCTGGAACAGACCGGCCTGACCGATGACGGCCGGTTGATGAGCACCTGGCAACTGGAGATCCCAATGCGCAACCTGCAGGACATCGTGCCGTTGCAGGTCAAATTCCAGCGCGAGGATACCCCCTCCCGCGAGCAACCCCATGAGCGCAAGGAAGAGCGTGAGCGCGAGCCGAAACAGCAACTCTGGCGGGTGGAGCTGGCGTTCGACATGGAACCGCTCGGACCGTTGCAGGTTCAGGCCCAGTTGCTCAGCGGCAGCCTGTCCAGCCAGTTGTGGGCAGAACGGCCGTACACCGCCAGCCTGATCGAAAGAAACCTGGCGGCCTTGCGTGAGCGCCTGGTGACCTGCGGCCTGGACGTCGGCGACCTGGATTGCCACCTCGGCACACCTCCCCAAGGCCCCAAGACTCGCCTGGAACAACGCTGGGTGGACGAGACCGCATGACCCACCACACCGAACCACGCAAGGCCATCGCCCTCAAGTACGACGGCCATCACGCTCCGACCCTTACCGCCAAGGGCGACGAAGCCCTGGCCGAGGAAATCCTGCGCATCGCCCGGGACAGCGAAGTGCCGATCTACGAAAATGCCGAGCTGGTGAAGTTGTTGGCGCGCCTGGAACTGGGGGACAGCATCCCGGAGGAGTTGTACCGCACGATCGCCGAGATCATCGCGTTTGCCTGGAACCTCAAGGGCAAGTTCCCACAGGGTTTCGACCCGCATGCGCAAAGTGTCGAGAAAGACGTGACGGAACGTGGGGACGATTACTGATCACTGACCCCTCGCCACAGGGGGCTGGGCTGGAATGAATATTTCCGAGTGCCAGAAAAACCTGTGGGAGCGAGCTTGCTCACTCCCACAATTGGATCAGGGCGAAAGCGATCAACCGCCCCTGTGCAACTTGCTCATCAACTCCGCTTCAGCCTGGGTCAAGCCGCAGGCCTGGGTCAGTTCGTCGACGCTCGCCCCCATGCCCACCAGGCGAGCGGCCTGGGCGAAGGACAGGCTCGAAGGGTCGCGCTGTTCCAGCTGGGCGAGTTTGTCTGGCAACGGCGCGAGCACGGCGCGCAGCTCATGGATGGCTTCGCCCATGCGCACGGTACCGTTCTGGTAATCGTCGACGCGCTTGGCCAGGTCCTTGATGCGCTGATCGCGCAGCGCATCGCCCTGGGCCTGCTGAGCGGCGACCTGCCGCTGGCCACGAATGTACGCCAGGAACATCGCCAGCGTGCCTGCCCAGAACAGGAACAGGACAATGACTGCTACCTCAAGAATCAATCAGATACTCTCCAGTTCCGACCACTCTTCTTCACTCATCATTTTTTCCAGCTCGACCAGGATCAGCAACTCGTTGTTCTTGTTGCAAACGCCCTGAATGAACTTGGCCGACTCTTCGTTACCCACGTTAGGTGCGGTTTCGATTTCCGACTGACGCAAGTAAACCACTTCGGCGACGCTGTCGACGAGGATACCGACCACTTGCTTGTCGGCCTCGATGATCACGATACGGGTGTTGTCGTTGACCTCGGTGGAGTGCAGGCCGAAGCGCTGGCGCGTATCGATCACCGTGACGACGTTGCCGCGCAGGTTGATGATCCCCAGCACATAGCTGGGTGCGCCCGGTACCGGAGCGATCTCGGTATAGCGCAACACTTCCTGAACGCGCATCACGTTGATGCCGTAGGTTTCGTTATCGAGCTTGAAGGTCACCCATTGCAAGATCGGATCTTCGGAACCCTTGAGAGACGACGCCTTATCATTCATACCCTGACCCCTCGAAAAACCGCCTGTGGCGGTGTGTGTTCTGTCCGGCAACGCTGAGCGTCAACGGCTGTCTTATTTCGGTTTCCGGGCCGGCTTGGCGCCGGCCAGGTGTTTTGCCCCGCCACTGGCAATCAGCTCGGCCAGTTCGGAAACGTCCAGCAAGGCGCACATGTGCTCGATCACCGTGCCGGCCAGCCATGGCCGTTGTCCTCGATGGCTGCGCCACTTGATCTCGTTCGGGTCCAGGCGCAACGAGCGGCTGACCTGATGCACCGCCAGCCCCCACTCGTAACCTTGCACCGAAATCACGTACTGCAAGCCTTGGCGAAAATCATCGCGATAGCGGTCCGGCATCACCCACCGCGCCGTGTCCAGCACCTTCAGGTTGCCGGCCTGGCTCGGCAGGATCCCGAGGAACCATTCCGGCTGGCCGAACAACGGCGTCAACTCATGGCCCTCCAGGGAGTAGATCGACCCCAGGCACACCAGCGGCACCGCCAGGGTCAACCCGGCCACATCGAACAACAGGCATTCGAACGGCTCGGCGGCCCAGGCCGGACGATCATCGACCTGCACCGGCGGCGGTGTGTTGCTCGGCGGCAGGTGGACTTCCACCACGGGCGTCGCCAGGCCCTGCAACAACGGGGCGACGGTCGACACCGGAGCCAGGATCGGCACGGGTGCTTCCAGTACCGCCACCGACGGCTTGATGAACGGCGCCGGGGCCGCTGCGGCAATCACAGACTTCTTCGCATCACGGGCCTGCTCTTCGAGCACAGCCGCCTGGAACTCATCCTGCACACCGTCGGCCTCGACGGGGTCGGGCAATGCCTCGACCACGCTCGGTTGCGGTGGCAGTTCTTCAGTCGCTTCCTGCAACAGCCCGTCCAGGTAGGACTGCAAGGCCAGTTGCGGGCGCGAGGTTGTCTTTATCGGGCGGTTCATGGAAACAATGCGCCCCTTGAAAAGGTTATCGGCACGGATACCTCAGGACTTGAGCACGCGCAGGCAGCTGCGATGCCGGTGGCTGGCCTCATCACCTCACGCCACCTGCTGCGGGACGAGCTGCTGGGCCAGCAGGTGCTTGAGCAGCGCCCGGTAAGCCAGCACGCCACGGCTCTTGCCATCGAATTGCGAAGGGGTCACACCAGCGCGACTGGCATCGCGCAGGCGGGTATCGACCGGAATGTAGCCCTGCCAGATGTCGTCCGGGTATTTGTCCCGCAACACCCGCAGGGTGCCCAGGGATGCCTGGGTGCGACGGTCGAACAAGGTCGGCACGATATTGAAGGCCAGCGACTGCTTGCGCGAGCGGTTGACCATCGCCAGGGTATTGACCATGCGCTCCAGGCCCTTGACCGCCAGGTGTTCGGTCTGCACCGGGATCACCAGTTGCTGGCTGGCTGCCAAGGCATTGACCATCAGCAGGCCCAGCAAGGGTGGGCTGTCGATGATCGCGTAGTCGAAATCCTGCCAAAGCTGCGCCAGACTCTTGGCGATCACCAGGCCCAGGCCGCCCTGCCCCGGCGACTGGCGTTCGAGGGTGGCCAGCGCGGTGCTCGACGGCAACAGGGAAATCCGCTCGTCGCTGGTGGACAGCAACAACTGCCCCGGCAACCCCTCAGGCACGCTGCCCCTGTGCAGGAACAGGTCGTAGTTGCTGTGCTCAAGGCTGTCGGGGTCGTAGCCGAAATAGCTGGTCATCGAACCATGGGGGTCCAGATCGACGATAACGACGCGCTTGCCCGCCTCGGCCAGCAAGCCGGCTAAAGCGATGGAAGATGTGGTCTTGCCCACACCACCTTTTTGATTGGCGACTGCCCAGACTCTCATTCGGATCGTTCCTCCCGGTCGAAACAGGCTCGACCGAGAAATAGCTCGGTTATAAGGCGGGTGACGGAGAATTGACGGCACTCTGTCTTCCCGGCGACTTGACCGGGGACGGTGCAGTTTGTGTGCCAGCCCGCTTCAATGCGGCATCCGGAGTTGCATTGGCGGTGCCTGTACCGGTCAGGCTGCGCCGTACGTCGAGGTTGCGCGACACCACCAACACCACGCGGCGGTTGCGCGCTCGCCCCTCGACGGTGGCATTGTTGGCCACCGGCTGGAATTCGCCGTATCCCACCGAGGCCAGGCGGCCAGGGTTCACACCCTGCATCGCCAGCATGCGCACGATGCTGGCCGAGCGGGCCGAGGACAGTTCCCAGTTGGTCGGGTACTGCGAGGTCCGGATCGGCTGGTCGTCGGTGAAGCCTTCGACATGGATCGGGTTGTCGAACGGCTTCAGGATCGCCGCCACCTTGTCGATGATATTGAACGCCATGTCGCTGGGCATCGCGTCGCCACTGCCGAACAACAGGCTGGAATTGAGTTCGATCTCGACCCACAGTTCGTTGCCGCGCACGGTCATCTGGTTGGATTTGATCAGGTCGCCGAAGGCTGCGCTGATGTCGTCGGCGATGCTCTTGAGCGGATCGCTGCCACCGGCGATGCCGGCATCGACCTGCTCGCTGTCCTTGATCAACGGCTTGGCCGGCGTGCTGCTCTTGGGGCGCTCATCGCCGATGGGAATGGGCTTGAGGGCGCGGTCGGAATCGGTAAAGACGCCGATCAATGCCTCGGAAATGACTTTGTACTTGCCTTCGTTGACCGACGAGATCGAATACATGACCACGAAGAAGGCGAACAACAGTGTGATGAAGTCGGCGTAGGAAACCAGCCAGCGTTCATGGTTGACGTGTTCGTCATGATGCCTGCGACGTGCCATGCTCCATTTCTCCCATCAGTCCATGAAGCCCTGGAGCTTCAACTCAATGGAACGCGGGTTTTCACCCTCGGCGATGGACAGGATCCCTTCCAGCAGCATTTCGCGATAACGCGACTGGCGCAACGCGATGGACTTGAGCTTGGCAGCGATCGGCAGCAACACCAGGTTCGCACTGGCCACGCCATAGATCGTGGCGACGAAAGCCACGGCGATGCCGTTGCCCAGTTGCGATGGATCGCCCAGGTTGCCCATCACATGGATAAGCCCCATCACCGCACCGATGATGCCGATGGTGGGGGCATAACCACCCATGCTTTCGAACACCTTGGCCGCTTCGATGTCACGGCTTTCCTGGGTGTAGAAATCCACCTCGAGAATGCTGCGGATGGCCTCTGGCTCAGCGCCGTCGACCAGCAATTGCAGGCCCTTGCGCGAGTAATTGTCAGGTTCGGCGTCAGCCACCCCTTCCAGGCCCAACAAGCCTTCCTTGCGTGCGGTCAGGCTCCAGTTCACCACGCGATCGATGCCGCCGGCGAGGTCGACCCGCGGCGGGAACAGGATCCAGGCCAGCACTTGCATGGCACGCTTGAAGGCACTCATGGGCGACTGCAACAGCGCAGCGCCAATGGTGCCGCCGAGCACGATCAATGCCGCCGGGCCATTGGCCAAGGCCCCGAGGTGACCGCCCTCCAGGTAATTGCCACCAATGATGGCGACGAACGCCATGATGATGCCGATCAGGCTGAGCACATCCATTACTGGCACGCCTCGACGAGGTGTCTACCGATGTCATCCAGGCTGTACACCGCATCGGCGAGGTCCGCCTTGACGATGGCCATCGGCATGCCATAGATCACACAACTGGCTTCGTCCTGCGCCCAGATCGAGCTGCCCCCCTGCTTGAGCAGGCGCGCGCCTTCGCGACCGTCGGCGCCCATGCCGGTGAGCACCACCGCCAGGACCTTGTCACCGTAGGACTTGGCGGCGGAACCGAAGGTAATGTCCACGCAAGGCTTGTAGTTCAAACGTTCATCGCCCGGCAGGATTTTCACCGCGCCACGGCCATCGACCATCATCTGCTTGCCCCCTGGCGCCAGCAGCGCCAGGCCAGGACGCAGAATGTCGCCATCCTCGGCTTCCTTGACGCTGATGCGGCACAGCTTGTCCAGGCGCTCGGCAAACGCCTTGGTGAAGGCGGCCGGCATGTGCTGGATCAGCACGATGGGTGCCGGGAAGTTGGCCGGCAGTTGGGTCAGGACCCGCTGCAATGCCACGGGGCCACCCGTGGAAGTACCGATAGCCACCAACTTGTAGGGTTTGCGCTTGGGTGCCGGGGACGACGAAGCAGAGGGCGTCGGGGCAGGTGCCGCAGCGGCCGGACGGGCAGGCGCAGGCGTCGGTGCACTGCGCGCCGGTGCTGGATTGAAGCTGCTCGACGGCGCCGCAGGCGCTGGCGCGGGGCTCGGAGCAGCCGCAGGTGTCGGTGCCGGCGCGCTGAAGGTGCCGAAACGCCGGTTACTGCGGGAAATGCTGTGGACCTTTTCGCAAAGCAACTGCCGGACTTTGTCGGGGTTGCGCGAAATGTCTTCGAAATTCTTCGGCAGGAAATCCACTGCCCCGGCGTCCAGCGCATCGAGGGTCACCCGCGCGCCTTCGTGGGTCAGGGACGAGAACATCAATACCGGGGTTGGACAGCGCTGCATGATATGCCGCACGGCCGTGATGCCATCCATCATCGGCATCTCGTAGTCCATGGTGATCACGTCTGGCTTGAGACTCAGTGCCTGATCGATTGCTTCCTTGCCGTTGGTCGCCGTACCGACCACCTGAATGCTCGTGTCCGCTGAAAGAATTTCCGAGACGCGGCGGCGGAAGAACCCCGAATCGTCCACCACGAGGACTTTAACTACCATAAACACTCCGTTAGGCGAGGCGCGGCCCTGGGCCACGCCCCTCCAGAATCAAATACGCCGTGCGGCGTAGCGCTTGAGCATGCTGGGCACATCGAGGATCAAGGCGATGCGGCCGTCACCGGTGATGGTGGCGCCGGACATGCCCGGTGTGCCCTGGAGCATCTTGCCCAACGGCTTGATGACCACTTCTTCCTGGCCCACCAACTGGTCGACGACGAAGCCGATCCGCTGGGTGCCCACCGAAAGGATCACCACGTGGCCTTCACCCTGCTCCTCATGGACCGCAGAGCTGACCAGCCAGCGCTTGAGGTAGAACAGCGGCAGCGCCTTGTCCCGCACAATCACCACTTCCTGGCCGTCCACCACGTTGGTGCGCGACAGGTCGAGGTGGAAGATTTCGTTGACGTTGACCAACGGGAAGGCGAACGCCTGGTTGCCCAGCATCACCATCAGGGTCGGCATGATTGCCAGGGTCAACGGAACCTTGATCAGGATCTTCGAACCGGAGCCCTTGACCGAATGGATATTGATCGAGCCATTGAGCTGGGAGATCTTGGTTTTCACCACGTCCATGCCCACGCCACGGCCCGACACGTCGGAAATCTCGGTCTTGGTGGAGAAGCCCGGGGCGAAGATCAGGTTGTAGCACTCGGTGTCGCTCAGGCGATCGGCGGCGTCCTTGTCCATCACACCGCGTTTCACCGCGATGGCACGCAACACGTCCGGGTCCATGCCCTTGCCGTCGTCGGAGATCGACAACAGGATGTGGTCGCCCTCCTGCTCGGCAGCCAGCACGACCTTGCCGCTGCGGGACTTGCCCGAGGCTTCGCGCTCCTCCGGCGACTCGATGCCGTGGTCGACTGCGTTGCGCACCAAGTGGACCAGCGGGTCGGCCAGGGCCTCGACGAGGTTCTTGTCGAGGTCGGTCTCTTCACCCACCAGTTCCAGGTTGATTTCTTTCTTGAGCTGGCGAGCCAGGTCTCGAACCAGGCGCGGGAAGCGCCCGAAGACTTTCTTGATCGGCTGCATCCGGGTCTTCATCACCGCGGTCTGCAGGTCGGCCGTGACCACGTCGAGGTTCGACACGGCCTTGGACATGGCCTCGTCCTGGCTGTTAAGGCCCAGGCGCACCAGACGGTTACGCACCAGCACCAGTTCGCCGACCATGTTCATGATCTCGTCCAGGCGTGCGGTGTCGACCCGAACGGTCGTCTCGGCTTCGCTGGTCGGTTTTTCCGCCGGCGCAGCGGCCGGAGCACGGGCAGGCGCCGCAGCCGCAGCGGCTGGCTTGGCGGACTCGGCCTTTGGCTCAGGTGCCTTGGCAGCAGGTTTTGGCACAGCCTTGGCCGCCGGCGCAGCGGCTGCGGTCGCAGCAGCGGCAGGCGCAGCCGTGGCTGTACCGACTTCGCTGAACTTGCCCTTGCCATGCAGATCGTCCAGCAGCGACTCGAACTCATGGTCCGTGATCAGGTCACTGCCCGCCGCAGCGGCAGCAGGCTTGGCCGGGGTCGGTGCCGAAGCGATGGCCGAATCCAGGGCCTCGACGGCAAAGTTACCCTTGCCATGCAACTGATCGAGCAAGGCTTCGAATTCGTCATCGGTAATGTCGGAGCTGTCGCCCTCGACCTTCGCTGCGACAGGTGCAGCCGCCGGAGCGAGCGCATCGGCAGCGAACTGGCCTTTGCCGTGGAGCTGGTCGAGCAACGACTCGAACTCGGCATCGGTGATCTCGTCGCTGGCAGCATCGCCCGTCGAGGCAGCCGGAGCGGCAGGTGCCGCCTGAGCCTGGGCCTCGGCCTTGACCGCGCTCAGTGAGTCCAGCAGTTGTTCGAATTCGTTATCGGTGACGTCGCCAGAAGCTTCGGCGACCGGTTCCTCGACCGCGGGCTCTTCGACAGCCTCCACGATCGGTGCGGCCTCATCGGCCGACTGCGGCTCGGCCAGGCGCGACAGCGCGGCGAGCAGCTCAGGGGTGGCAGCGGTAATGGGCGAGCGCTCGCGCACTTCGCTGAACATGCCGTTGACCGCATCCAGCGCCTCAAGCACCACGTCCATCAATTCCGCATCAACGCGACGCTCACCCTTGCGCAGGATGTCGAACACGTTTTCGGCAATGTGACAGCACTCCACCAGCTCGTTGAGCTGGAGGAAGCCGGCGCCTCCTTTTACAGTGTGGAAACCGCGAAAAATTGCATTGAGCAAGTCCGCATCATCAGGCCGGCTTTCCAGCTCGACCAGTTGCTCGGACAGTTGCTCTAGAATCTCGCCGGCCTCAACCAGGAAATCCTGAAGGATCTCTTCATCGGCGCCGAAGCTCATTAATGGATGCTCCTAAACAGGGCTAATACTCTAAAACTCAGAACCCAAGGCTGGACAACAGATCGTCCACATCGTCCTGACCTGACACAACGTCTTCTCTTTTATCGGCATGAATCTGCGGACCTTCACCCTGAGAGAGATGTTTTTGTGGATCTTTTTCAGCGAGTATTGCCGCACGGTCATGTTCGATGCCCGCAAAGCGGTCCACCTGACTGGCCATGAGCACGAGCTTGAGCAAATTGCTTTCGACTTCGGTGACCAGCTGGGTCACGCGCTTGATCACCTGACCGGTCAGGTCTTGGTAGTCCTGGGCCAGCAGAATGTCGTTGAGGTTGCCGGCCACGGCGCGGTTATCGGCGCTGCTGCGCGCCAGGAAACCGTCGACCCGACGGGCCAGCTCCCGGAATTCTTCAGCACCGACTTCACGACGCATGAAACGTCCCCAGTCGGCGCTCAAGGCCTGGGCTTCTTCACCCAGGCCGTTGACCAGCGGCGTTGCGCTTTCCACCAGGTCCATGGTGCGGTTGGCCGCAGCTTCGGTCAGTCTGACCACGTAACCCAGACGCTCGGTGGCGTCAGTGATCTGCGAGACTTCCTCGGCCTGCGGCATGTGCGGGTCGATCTGGAAATTGACAATCGCGCTGTGCAGTTCACGCGTCAGCTTGCCGACTTCCAGATACAGACCGCGGTCACGGGTCTGGTTGAGCTCATGGATCATTTGAACAGCATCGCCGAAACGGCCTTTTTCAAGGCTGTCGACGAGTTCGCGGGCATGTTTTTTCAGGGTCAATTCGAAATCGCCCATTGAAGATTCGTTATGCTCCATAGCTCCCCCGTGGCGCCGTTAACCGATGCGTTCGAAGATTTTTTCGATCTTCTCTTTCAACGCCTGGGCCGTGAAGGGTTTGACCACATAGCCGTTCACACCGGCCTGGGCCGCTTCGATGATCTGCTCGCGCTTGGCTTCGGCAGTGACCATCAGCACCGGAAGGTGCTTGAGTTTGTCGTCGGCACGTACCTGGCGCAGCAAGTCGATACCGGTCATGCCAGGCATGTTCCAGTCGGTGACCAGGAAATCGAAATTGCCGCTGTGCAACATCGGGAGCGCAGTGATCCCGTCATCTGCTTCGGCCGTGTTGGTGAACCCAAGGTCACGCAACAGGTTTTTTATGATCCGCCGCATCGTTGAGAAATCATCAACGATGAGGATTTTCATGTTCTTGTCCAATTCGACCTCCAAACAGTCTTAAACGCGTCCAGCAACCTGGGCGCGCCATTTCAATCAATCCGGCACAACGCTCGACAACGGTATGGAACACGACAGACAAGGACTGGTACAGCGCACGCCAGGCCAACCTCGTTCGCAGCGCCCCAACACTGCCATCAACGCGCTCGCCACTCCCCCAAACGCCCCCGCAAGCGGGCCGCGCACTGGCTGTGTAACTGGCTGACCCGCGATTCGCTGACCCCCAGGACCTCACCGATTTCCTTGAGGTTCAGCTCTTCGTCGTAGTACAGCGCCAAGACCAGTCGCTCACGCTCCGGCAAATTGGCAATCGCATCCGCCAGCGCACTCTGGAAGCGTTCGTCTTCCAGGTCACGCGCCGGCTCCATGTGAGCACTCGCGCCATCCTCGTGCAGCCCTTCGTGTTCGCCGTCCTGCAACAGGTCGTCGAAACTGAACAGGCGACTGCCCAAGGTATCGTTCAAAATCCCGTAATAATCATCGAGACTCAATTGGAGTTCGGCCGCAACCTCATGATCTTTAGCGTCGCGCCCGGTTTTCGCTTCAATTGCACGGATCGCGTCGCTGACCATGCGGGTATTGCGGTGCACCGAACGCGGCGCCCAGTCACCCTTGCGGACCTCGTCGAGCATCGCGCCACGAATGCGGATACCGGCATAGGTCTCGAAACTGGCCCCTTTGCTCGCGTCGTATTTGCTCGAAACCTCGAGCAGGCCAATCATGCCCGCCTGGATCAGGTCCTCGACCTGCACGCTGGCCGGCAACCGGGCCAGCAAGTGATAGGCGATTCGCTTGACCAGTGGTGCGTAACGCTCGATCAACTCGTATTGGGCGTCCCGTGCCGATTTCTTGTAGAGATGGTTGTAACTGCTGGCTGTCATAACACGGGCCCTGCTGTTTGTTGCACGAGACGCTCGACGAAAAATTCCAGATGCCCGCGCGGGTTGGCCGGCAGCGGCCAGGTATCGACCTTCTGGGCGATCGCCTTGAACGCCAGTGCACATTTGGAACGTGGGAAAGCTTCATAGACGGCACGTTGCTTCTGGACGGCCTTGCGCACGCTTTCGTCGTAAGGCACTGCGCCGACGTATTGCAGGGCGACGTCCAGGAAACGGTCCGTGACCTTCGTCAGCTTGGCAAACAGGTTGCGCCCTTCCTGCGGGCTCTGCGCCATGTTGGCCAGGACTCGGAAGCGGTTCATGCCGTAGTCGCGATTCAACAGCTTGATCAGGGCGTAGGCATCGGTGATCGAGGTAGGCTCGTCGCAGACCACCAGCAGTACTTCCTGGGCCGCGCGGACGAAGCTGACCACCGAATCGCCGATGCCGGCAGCGGTGTCGATCACCAGCACATCGAGATTGTCGCCAATGTCGCTGAAGGCCTGGATCAGGCCTGCGTGCTGAGCCGGAGACAGATGAACCATGCTCTGGGTGCCAGAGGCGGCCGGCACGATGCGAATCCCGCCAGGCCCCTGCAGCAGCACGTCGCGCAGTTCACAGCGGCCCTCGATCACGTCCGCCAACGTGCGTTTGGGGGTCAGCCCCAATAGCACGTCGACGTTCGCCAGGCCCAGGTCGGCGTCCAGTAGCATGACCCGTCGGCCAAGCTCTGCCAGAGCCAGGGACAAGTTCACTGACACGTTAGTCTTGCCGACGCCACCTTTGCCGCCGGTCACCGCGATCACCTGTACGGGATGCATGCTGCCCATGTTCGTTCTTTACCTTGTCTTCTTAGACGGAGGCCACATTACTGGCTGCGCGTTCACACACGGAACAATGCATGGCAGACCATCGATGTAGGTACAAAAAATATTCATATTACCTCAGCCGACCTGTTTGGTTGGACTGTGGTAAATATCAGCGAACATGTCAGCCATGGCTTCTTCGCTGGGTTCTTCCTGCATTTGCACACTCACGGCACGACTGACCAGTTGATGACGGCGCGGCAGATGCAAATCATCCGGGATCCGCGGCCCGTCGGTCAGGTAAGCCACCGGCAGTTCATGACCGATGGCCAGGCTCAACACCTCGCCCAGGCTTGCCGTTTCGTCCAGCTTAGTCAGGATGCAGCCGGCTAGCCCGCAGCGTTTGTAGCTGTGGTAGGCGGCGGTTAGAACCTGTTTCTGGCTGGTGGTTGCCAACACGAGATAATTTTTTGACTTGATACCGCGGCCGGCCAGGCTTTCGAGCTGCATGCGCAGGGCTGGATCGCTGGCTTGCAGGCCGGCGGTATCGATCAGCACAACACGTTTGCGCAGCAACGGCTCCAGCGCCTGGGCCAGGGATTGGCCCGGATCCACATGGGTCACCGACACATTGAGGATGCGGCCCAGCGTCTTGAGTTGCTCCTGGGCACCGATGCGGAAGCTGTCCATGCTCACCAGGGCAATGCTCTGGGCACCGTACTTGAGTACATAACGGGCGGCGAGCTTGGCCAGGGTGGTGGTCTTGCCCATGCCGGCAGGGCCGACCATGGCAATCACTCCGCCCTCTTCCAGCGGCTCGACTTCCGGGGTAGCGATCATGCGCGCCAGGTGGGCCAGCAACATGCGCCAGGCCTGGCGAGGTTCTTCGATGCCGTTGATCAACGCCAGCAGGTCCCGGGACAACGGGCCGGACAGACCGATGCGTTGCAGGCGGCGCCACAGGTTGGCTTGCGCCGGCCGGCTACCTTGCAACTGGTTCCAGGCCAGGGAGCCCAACTGGACTTCCATCAGTTCGCGCAGGCTGTTGAGTTCGAAGCGCATCGAGTCCAGGGCACGCGGATCGACACCTCGGGCCGGTGCTGCAGGCTCAGGTTGCGGACGACGCGGTTCGGCCTGGACCTGCTCGACCAGGGGTTCGGCAGCCGTCAGCGGCAGGCCGGCAGTCAGCGGCTGACCGGCGAACAATTGACGATTGGTGCCCGCAGCGGCCTCGCCTTCGCTGCTGCGCAGGCTCAGTTCGGCCTGGGCGCTGGCGATGCGCGACTGGGTCTTGCGCAGCTCATCCTCGAGCTCCATGTTCGGAACACGTGGGGCCAGCGCCGACAACTTGTAATCCAGGGCCGCAGTCAACTCGACACCGCCGGCGATCCGGCGATTACCGATGATGGCGGCTTCAGCGCCCAGCTCGTCACGAACCAGCTTCATGGCCTGACGCATATCGGCGGCGAAAAAACGCTTCACTTGCATAAACCACTACCTCAGCCGTTGGGCCCTACTGTCGCAACGATAGTCACTTGCTTGTTGTCCGGTATTTCCTGGTAAGCCAGCACGTGCAACCCCGGAACCGCGAGGCGCCCGAATCGCGAGAGCATCGCGCGAATCGGACCGGCCACCAGCAGGATCACCGGTTGACCTTGCATCTCCTGCCGCTGGGCTGCATCGATCAGCGAACGCTGCAGCTTCTCGGCCATGCTTGGCTCCAGCAGAACACCCTCTTCCGAGCCTTGCCCTGCCTTCTGCAAACTATTGAGCAATATCTGTTCCAACCTTGGTTCCAGCGTGATCACAGGCAGCTCAGACTCAGTGCCTACAATGCTTTGGACGATTGCGCGGGATACGCCAACACGGACCGCAGCCACCATCGCGGCGGTATCTTGACTCTTGGAAGCGTTGTTGGCGATGGCTTCGGCAATACTGCGAATGTCACGCACCGGCACCTGCTCGGCCAACAGCGCCTGCAGGATCTTGAGCAACTGCGACAACGACAGCACACCGGGCACCAGCTCTTCGGCCAATTTTGGCGAGCCCTTGGCCAGCACTTGCAGCAATTGCTGGACTTCTTCATGACCGAGCAGCTCGCTGGAGTGCTTGTACAGAATCTGGTTCAAGTGAGTCGCCACCACGGTGCTGGCGTCTACGACGGTATAGCCGAGGGACTGGGCCTGCGCCCGCTGGCTGATCTCGATCCACACGGCCTCCAGGCCGAAAGCCGGATCCTTGGCGGTGATGCCGTTGAGCGTGCCGTAGACCTGCCCCGGATTGATCGCCAGCTCGCGGTCCGGATAGATCTCGGCCTCGGCCAGGATCACGCCCATGAGCGTCAGGCGGTAGGCACTCGGCGCCAGGTCGAGGTTGTCGCGGATATGCACGGTAGGCATCAGGAAGCCCAGGTCCTGGGACAACTTCTTGCGCACCCCCTTGATTCGCGCCAACAACTGGCCACCCTGGTTGCGGTCGACCAGGGGAATCAAGCGATAACCGACTTCCAGGCCGATCATGTCGATCGGCGTCACGTCATCCCAACCCAGCTCCTTGGTTTCCAGGGCGCGAGCCGGCGACGGCAGCAGCTCCTGCTGACGCTTGACCTCTTGCAGGGCCAAGGCCTTCTTGGTGTTTTCTTTCTTCCAGAACAGGTAGGCACCACCCGCCACCACGGCCGCCATGGTCAGGAAGGAAATATGGGGCATCCCCGGCACCAGGCCCATGACCGCCATCAGGCCGGCCGCAACAACCAGGGCCTTGGGCGAGGCGAACATCTGCCGGTTGATCTGCTTGCCCATGTCTTCCGAACCGGAAGCACGGGTCACCATGATCGCCGCAGCAGTGGACAACAGCAGTGATGGCAATTGCGCCACCAAACCGTCACCGATGGTCAGCAAGGCGTAGACCTTGCCCGCATCACCGAAGGACATGCCGTGCTGGAAGATACCCACGGCCATGCCGCCGATCAGGTTGATGAACAGAATCAGCAGGCCGGCGATGGCGTCACCGCGCACGAACTTGCTGGCACCGTCCATGGAGCCGTAGAACTCGGCTTCCTGGGCCACTTCCAGACGCCGGGTCTTGGCCTGGTTCTGGTCGATCAAACCGGCGTTGAGGTCGGCGTCGATCGCCATTTGCTTGCCCGGCATCGCATCGAGGGTGAACCGCGCACTCACCTCGGAAATCCGCCCGGCACCCTTGGTCACCACCACGAAGTTGATGATCATCAAGATCGCGAAGACCACGATACCGACCACGTAGTTACCGCCGATCACCACCTCGCCGAAGGCCTGGATCACCTTACCCGCCGCGGCGTGACCTTCCTGGCCATGAAGCATCACCACCCGCGTGGACGCCACGTTCAGCGCCAGGCGCAGCAACGTCGCCACCAGCAGGATGGTGGGGAACACGGCGAAATCCAGCGGCCGTAGGGCGTATACGCACACCAGCAGCACAACGATCGACAGGGCGATGTTGAACGTGAAGAACACGTCCAGCAGGAACGGCGGCACCGGCAGCATCATCATGGCAAGCATGACCAGCAGCAGCAGCGGCACGCCCAGATTACCCCGGCTGAGGTCTACGACATTGCTGCGCGCGGCGCTGAGTAACTGAGAGCGATCCACCAATAATCCCCGTTCCTGTGAAGCAAACTTTTGACGCCCGGAGGGGGCGCAGGCGGGGTATTGCAAGAAGCTTTCCAACTTTTGCCGGAGGCCGAAATAGAGGGGCTGTAGCGATTTCTGCCGGCTGGGAGCGAGCGTGCCCCGGGCGGCGATCCGACGATTACGGTTTGTCAGTCAACATCGGTATCGACTGGATCTCCCGATCGCGAGCAGGTTCGCTCACAGGATTTTGTGTCGGCTCGACTCAGGAATCACGCCGCAAATCCGGCGGGATCGGCAAGTCCTTGAGGGGTTCGGGGCGCTTGCCCTTGCCGGCGCGGTGCTGGCGGATCTGGTAGACGTAGGCCAGGACCTGGGCGACGGCCAGGTACAAGCCGCCAGGGATTTCCTGCTCGAGTTCAGTGGAGTAGTAGATCGACCGCGCCAGGGCCGGGGATTCGAGCAGCATCACTTCGTTGGTCACGGCAATTTCGCGGATCTTCAAGGCCAGGAAGTCGCTGCCCTTGGCCAGCAGCACCGGGGCACTGCCCTTCTCGGGGTCGTACTTGAGCGCCACGGCATAGTGGGTCGGGTTGGTGATGACCACGTCGGCGCTCGGGACCGCGGCCATCATCCGGCGCTGGGACACTTCACGCTGCAGTTGCCGGATCCGCTGCTTGACCTCCGGCTTGCCCTCTTGCTCCTTGTACTCGTCGCGAACCTCCTGCTTGGTCATCATCAGCTTCTGCTTGCTCTGATACAGCTGGATCGGCACATCGATAGCCGCGATCAGGATCAAGCCACAGGCCATCCACAAGGTGCTCCAACCCACCAGTTGCAGACTGTGAATGATGGCCTGCTCAAGCGGCTCGTGGGCGATGCGCAGCAGGTCGTCGATGTCGGCCTTCAACACCGTCAACGCGACAAAAAGAACCAGGAAAAACTTGCCCAGGGCCTTGAGCAGCTCCATCACGGCGCTGGTGGAGAACATGCGCTTGAGGCCGGCTGCCGGGTTCATCCGGCTGAACTTGGGCGCCATGGTACTGCCGGAAAACAGCCACCCCCCCAAGGAAATCGGGCCGATCAAGGCAGCCAGCAACAACGAGATCAGCACAGGCTGCACCGACACAAACGCGATCTGGCCCGAATGCAACAGATACTGCACCATGGAGCCCGGACTGAGCAGCACCTCGCGAGGCAGCGAGAAATTCAGCCGCATGATTTCCAGCAGGTCCAAGGCCAACCCGCCACCGTAGATCAGCAGACCGCCTGCGCCGACGAGCATGATCACCAGGGTGTTGAGTTCCTTGGAGCGAGCGATCTCACCCTTCTCCCGAGACTCGCGCTTGCGCTTGTCCGTGGGGTCTTCCGTCTTGTCCTGACCACTCTCGCTTTCGGCCATGGTTCAGCGCGCCTGTGCCATGTCGCGTAGCAGCTGCAAGGCTTCGGTGGCCAGGGGCTGATACTGATTGAGGATATCCCCGATGCTGACCCAGAAAATCACCATGCCCAACACCAGGGTCAGCGGGAAACCGATGGAGAAGATGTTCAGCTGCGGCGCTGCCCGGGTCATGATGCCAAAGGCGATGTTGACCACCAGCAACGCGGTAATCGCCGGCAATACCAGCACCATCGCCGCCCCCAGGACCCAGCCGAGCTTGCTGGCCACTTCCCAGAAATGATTGACCAGCAAGGCGCTGCCCACCGGCATGGTCGTGAAGCTCTCGGTCAGCACTTCGAACACCACCAGATGACCGTTCATGGCGAGAAACAACAGGGTCACCAGCATGGTCAGGAACTGGCCGATCACGGCGGTGTTAACGCCGTTGGTCGGGTCGATCATGGACGCGAACGCCATCCCCATCTGAATCGAAATGATCTGTCCGGCGACCACGAATGCCTGGAAAAACAGTTGCAACGAGAAGCCCATCAAGGCGCCGATGAGAATCTGCTCGGCCACCAGCATCAGCGCACTGAGGTCCAGCGCATGAACCGCCGGCATCGGTGGCAACCCGGGCGCGATGACCACCGTGATCGCCAGGGCGAAATACAGGCGCACTCGCCGGGGCACCAGGGTCGTGCCGAAGACCGGCATGCTCATCAGCACGGCGGTGACGCGAAACAGCGGCAGGACGAAAGACGCGACCCAGGAACTGATCTGGGTGTCGGTCAGCGCAAGCATCGACATCCGTTCAGCCGATCAACTGCGGAATACTGCCGTACAGCTGCAGGATGTATTCCATGAAGGTTTGCACCAGCCAGGGACCGGCGACAATCAGGGTCACCAGCATGACCAGCAGGCGCGGCAGGAAGCTCAGGGTCTGTTCGTTGATCTGGGTCGCGGCCTGGAACATCGCCACCAGCAGGCCCACCAGCAGGCTGGGGACCACGAGGATGGCGACCATCATGGTCGTCAGCCAGAGCGCATCGCGGAACAGGTCTACCGCTACTTCAGGCGTCATATCTTGCTACCCGCACAAAAGGCCTAAACACCGCCGAAACTGCCGGCCAGGGTGCCGATGATCAATGCCCAGCCGTCCACCAGCACGAACAGCATGATCTTGAACGGCAGGGAAATGATCAGTGGCGACAGCATCATCATGCCCATGGCCATCAGGATACTGGCGACCACCAGGTCAATGATCAGGAACGGAATGAAGATCATGAAACCGATCTGGAACGCGGTCTTGAGCTCGGACGTCACGAACGCTGGCACCAGGATCGTCAGCGGGGCCTGGTCGGCACTGGCGATGTCAGTGCGCTTGGACAAGCGCATGAACAGCTCAAGGTCGCTGCTGCGAGTCTGGGCCAGCATGAAGTCCTTGATCGGCCCCTCGGCCTTGGCCACGGCATCCTGGGCGCTGAGTTTTTCCGCCAGGTAGGGTTGCAGGGCGTCCTGGTTCACGCGGTCGAAGACCGGGGCCATGATGAACATGGTCAGGAACAGCGCCATGCCGGTGAGGATCTGGTTCGACGGCGTCTGCTGCAGCCCCAGGGCCTGGCGCAGGATCGAAAACACGATGATGATCCGGGTAAAACTGGTCATCAGCATGACGAACGCCGGGATGAAACTCAGCGCGGTCATGATCAGCAGGATCTGCAGGCTGACCGAGTATTCCTGTGCGCCCTGGGCATTGGTGCCCAAGGTAATGGCCGGGATCGACAGCGGGTCGGCAGCGAACGCCAACGGCGCAGCCAGCATCAAGGCCAGCGCCAACAGAATGCGCAACGGCATTACTTTTTATCCTTCTGGTCTTTACCCAGTAGTTCCATGAGGCGCTGGGCAAATTCAGGGGTGGCCTGCTCGGCACTGGAGGGCACTTGCACCGGCTCCTTGAGCACGTGCAAGGCCGTGATGGTGCCAGGGCTCAAGCCCAGCAGGATCTGCTCGCCACCGACCTGGACCAGGACCAACCGGTCCCGCGGCCCCAGGGCGCGCGAACCGACAATGTCGATGACCTGCCCCTTGCCGGCCGGCCCGGCCTGTTGCACTCGCCGCAGCAGCCAGGCAAGAAAGAAGATCAAGCCCAGCACCAGCAGCAGGCCGAGCACCAGTTGCGCCAATTGCCCTGCCATGCCGCCGCCCACCGCCGGCGCAGCGGCCGCAGTGGTCGCCGGTTCGGCCGCCAGCACACTGAGCGGCATCATCAGGATGGCTGCAAAAAACCCTTTCATTCAGCGCAGCTTCTTGATGCGTTCGCTCGGGCTGATCACGTCCGTCAGGCGAATGCCGAACTTTTCGTTGACCACCACTACCTCGCCATGGGCGATCAGCGTGCCGTTGACCAGCACATCCAGCGGCTCGCCAGCGAGACGATCGAGCTCGATCACCGAACCCTGGTTCAGTTGCAGCAGGTTACGGATGTTGATGTCGGTGCTGCCCACTTCCATGGAAATCGACACCGGGATATCGAGGATCACGTCCAGGTTCGGACCGTCCAGCGTCACCGGCTCATTGCTCTTTGGCACACTGCCAAATTCTTCCATCGGCAAGCGATCGGAGGCGTGGGAGCCCGTGTCGGCAGCCAGCAGCGCATCGATGTCAGCCTGCCCGGATTCACCGGCCTCTTCCAGGGCCGCAGCCCACTCGTCGGCCAGCGCCTGGTCTTCCTGGTTATTCATATCGTCAGCCATCATTTGTCCTCGGCGGGCAAAAAATCAGTTAGGAACTTAAAAATCCGACACCGCTCAGCGGCGTTCGATCGGCTCGATCACTTGCAACGCGAGGTTGCCTTTGTGAGAGCCCATCTTGACCTTGAAGGCCGGCACGCCATTGGCGCGCATGATCATGTCTTCAGGCATCTCGATCGGGATGACATCCCCAGGTTGCATGTGCAGGATGTCGCGCAGGCGCAGCTGACGCCGGGCGACCGTCGCGCCAATCGGCACGTCGACATCCAGCACGTCCTGGCGCAAGGCGTTGATCCAGCGCTCGTCCTGGTCATCGAGGTCCGACTGGAAACCGGCATCGAGCATTTCGCGCACCGGCTCGATCATCGAGTACGGCATGGTCACATGCAGGTCGCCACCGCCGCCGTCGAGTTCGATATGGAAGGTCGAGACCACGATGGCCTCGCTCGGGCCGACGATGTTGGCCATGGCCGGGTTCACTTCCGAGTTGATGTACTCGAAGTTCACTTCCATGATCGCCTGCCAGGCCTCCTTCAAGTCGACGAAGGCCTGTTCCAGCACCATGCGCACCACCCGCAGCTCGGTCGGGGTGAATTCCCGCCCTTCGATCTTGGCGTGACGACCGTCACCGCCGAAGAAGTTGTCCACCAGCTTGAACACCAGCTTGGCGTCGAGGATGAACAATGCGGTGCCGCGCAACGGCTTGATCTTCACCAGGTTGAGGCTGGTGGGCACGTACAGCGAGTGCACGTACTCACCGAACTTCATCACCTGTACGCCACCGACGGCCACGTCGGCCGAGCGGCGCAGCATGTTGAACATGCTGATGCGCGTATAGCGGGCAAAACGCTCGTTGATCATTTCCAGGGTCGGCATGCGTCCGCGAACGATGCGATCCTGGCTGGTCAGGTCGTAGCTTTTGACGCTGCCCGGATCAGCAGCGTTTTCGGTTTGCACCAGGCCATCGTCGACACCATGCAGCAGCGCGTCGATTTCGTCCTGGGACAACAGATCCTGCACGGCCATGTCGTGTTCCTACTGCAATACGAAGTTAGTGAAGAGCAACTGTTCGATCACCACTTTGCCGAGTTCTTTCTGAGCCACTTCCTGCACACTGGCCGTGGCTTTCTGACGCAGCATTTCCTGGCCGACCGGCGTCGCCAGGGTGTCGAAATTCTGTCCCGAAAACAGCATCACCAGGTTATTGCGGATCAGCGGCATGTGCACCCGCAGTGCTTCCAGGTCGGCCTGGTTGCGCCCCATCAGGGTGATGCTCACCTGCATGTAGCGCTGGCGACCATTCTGGGTGTAGTTGGCCACGAAGGCGGGCGCCATCGGCTCGAAAATCGCTGGTTGCTTGCCCACCGGCGCAGCTTCGACCGCGGCCGCCGGCTTGCTTTGAGCACTGTGCATGAAATACCAGGTCGCCCCCACGGACACCCCGATAGCCAGGAGCAGACCCACCACGATCAGAATGATCATCTTGAGTTTGCCTTTGGTTGCAGGGTCTTTTACAGCTGCTGCGTCGCTCTTCGCCATGCCAATAATCCGTCACTAATCGGGGGGTTCACTGTTGCATGGCAAGGCAGGAGCAAGTGTTATGCCAGAAAAGGAAGGACGGAATCAGATGTACTGGATAGGAACCCAGAAACCAATGTGGGAGCGAGCCTGCTCGCGATAGCGGCGTGTCAGTCAGCCCTTGTGGGATCTGATCCACCGCTATCGCGAGCAGGCTCGCTCCCACAGAGGGTTTCAAGGCATCAGGCGTAGTAATCGACCGCACTGCTGCCGATGACGCTGACGGTACTGGCCGCCACGTCGGCAACGCTCGCCGGCAGGCTTTCATCCATCGAGTCCACCCGCCCGCCAGACGACGAAGTGCGTCCCGCCTGGGCCTGTTGCTGGGCCTGTTGCCCCTGGTTCTGCGAACCACGGGATTGATCGGACACGCTGACGTCGACCTGCCCCATGCCTTGCTGGGCGAAGCTGTCCCGCAGGCGATGCATCTGGCCTTCCAGGGCTTCGCGAACACCGGCGTGGGCACTCATGAACGTGACCTGGGTCTGCTGGTCCGGAACCATATTGACCCGGATATCCAGGCGCCCGAGCTCGGCGGGTTGCAACTGGATGTCGGCCGCCTTGAGATTGGCGCTCGACAGGTACATCACCCGGTTGACCACTTCCTCGGTCCAGCCGTTCTGGTTCATGGCAATCGGCTGATTGACCGGCACCGCATTGGCGGTCTTGGGCGTGGCAGCCTGGGTCAACGCCGCCAGGCGGTTGGCGAAGTCGTCCACGCGGGTGTCGCTGGAGGCAGCGGTCAGGTCCTTGAGGCCCTCGCTGATCAGGCCACCGAAGGCTTTGTCACCACCCTGGCTGCCAGGGGCAGTGCTGTCCTGGTCAGCTTGTACCGTCAGCATGCTGGCCATCCCGGCGGCGAAAGCCTGGGCTGAGGTGGGCTCGCTGTCGAGGGCCGCTGGAGGAGCAGCCTTGGGCTGTGCCTGGCTGGTAGCGGAGACGTGGCCGCCCTGCTCCATGGCCAGGCGTAAGGTCGGCATGGCGTCGAGCGGGTCCGCCTCGGGATCGAATTGGGGATCGACCGGGGCGCTGGCCACCGGGGCCGGCGTCGCCGCCGCAATGGTCGGAGCCACCACCGCAGCAGCCACTTGAGGCGCGACATCCACGGGAGCGGGAGCGGGCGGCGCATCGACGGTCACCACTGGCACGACGGCATCAGGCAGCAGCGCAGGATCAAGCGTCGGATCCTGGGGCGCAGCGTCTGCCAGAGGGCTTTGCGTGGTGTCGGAGTCGTCGTCGGAAGCCGACGGATCATCGGTCACGGCCGACTTGTCGGCAGGCAACGCTTTGCCGCTATCGGCAACCACAGGTGGCGAAGCGGCAGCCGTTTGATCGTCGGTGTCTTTTTTGACGGCGTTGTCGGAGGCCTTGTCGCGCTCCGGTTTCATCGTCGGCTCAGGGGCCGCCGGCGATTTGGCGGGGGTCTGCCCGGCAAACACCTGAGCGAAGCTGGAGGCTCTATCCCCGCGGTCCGGGGCCACTGCCGGTGAATTGACGGCGGCCTGAGGCTTGGCCTGGGCAGCGGCCTGAAGCAGTGTATTGGGGGTTACGGGCATAAAAAAGGTCTCCGCTGCACTGAGTCATAGGTACAGTCGAGACAAGTCAATGCAAGGGATGGGCCAACGTCCGCCGGGCAGTCGGAACTCAGCAGTGGAAACCTTCACGCTCTTCCCGGTACAGGGTCCGGACGTGAGCAAATTCGCTGTCGATTTCGCTGACCAGCTTCTCGATACCACCCAACGACGGCTGCTTGGCACGCTGCTCCAGCTCACCGCACAGCTCCGCCAGGCGAATGGCGCCCATGTTGCTGCTGCTGCCCTTGAAGCTGTGGGCCGTGGCACTCAGCTTTTCAGCGTCGCGCGCTTCGTGCAGCACCCGCAGGCGGGCTTCGGAATCATTGAGGAATGTATCCAGCAGCTCCAGATAACCTTCCTCCATGACTTCCTTCAACGTGCTGAGCACATCGCGATCCAGATGAATCTCACTCACTTGTTCGCTCCCTGATCAAGAACGGCTCCGATTATGCCAGAGCCTCCCAGAAAAACTCCACGCGTGCCCTACGACCATCGTCGGACCACGAAGCCCGATGACACAGTTGACGCACCAGGCCTACGCCACGCCCCGACAACCGATCACTGTCCACCGGCCGGGCCAGGACCCGGGCGACATCGAACCCCTCGCCACTGTCTTCGACTTCGATGACGAGGCTGCCACCACTGCCGCCGTCCCCTTGGGGGGAGACCTGCAAATGCACCCGCACATAACCGCTGTCGAGTTCATCCAGGCGCGTACTGCGCTCGCGGTAATAGCGGGCGAAGCCCGATGCGTCACGCTTGAGGCTCGAATCAAGCCCCAGCACCCCGTGCTCCAGCGCATTGGAGTAGAGCTCCGACATGACGCTGTAAAGGGCGCCACTCTGGGCCCTGAGGCCATGCACTTCAAGCAACAACTGCATCAGGTACGGCATCGGGTTGAAACGCTTGAGCGTCTGCGCCCGGAATTCGAAGCTCACCGACCAATCCAGCGGGCTGGACTGACCGCTATCGGAATAGACCGGCGGCGGTGGATTGAGTTGCGTCGGCGCGACCAGCCGCACCTCGACCATGCTGAAATCGTCCCGGGCTTCGCCGCGAAAATCCCGCAGGGCCTGCTGAATATCCTCGAAAAGAAGATCAGGCTCCCGGTTGGTGGCAAAGACCTGCTGCAGCCCTTCCACGCCGAACGGCCGGTCATGGTCGTCACTGGTCTCGATTACGCCATCGGACAACAGGAACACCCGGTCCCCCAGCGACATGGCGTGCACTTCGGTGCGGTCATCGAACAGCTGGGGCGAGAGCACTCCCAACGGCAGGTGTCGTGCTGGCAATGGCGTGCGCACGCCGGTGAGGCTGTCATGCAGGTAGCCATCGGGCATGCCACCGTTCCAGATTTCCACCGTGCGACGCTGGAAGCTCAGACACAACAGCGTCGCGCAGCAGAACATGTCCACCGGCAGGATACGTTTGAGCTTGGCGTTCATCTCCCGCAGGATCTGCGCCAGGCCGTAGCCTTTGGCGGTCATTCCGTAGAACACCTCCGCCAGCGGCATCGCGCCGACCGCCGCCGGCAGGCCGTGCCCAGTGAAATCTCCGAGCAGAACATGCATGTCGCCCGACGGGTTGAACGCCGCCAACAGCAGGTCGCCGTTGAACAAGGCATAAGGCGATTGCAGGTAGCGGATATTCGGCGCGCTCAGGCAGCCGGAATGGGCGATCTTGTCGAACACTGCCTTGGCGACCCGCTGCTCGTTGAGCAGGTAGTCATGGTGCCGGGCGATCTGGTCGCGCTGCTCCACGACCGTGGCCTGCAAGCGGCGCAAACGGTCCATGGCCTTGATCTTGGCGGCCAGTATCACTTGGTTATAGGGTTTGGCCAGGAAATCGTCACCACCGGCCTCCAGGCAGCGGGCCAGGGCTTCGCTTTCGGTCAACGAGGTAAGGAAAATGATCGGGACCAACTGGTCCCCGGCCAACTGCTTGATCTTCTGCGCCGCCTCGAAGCCGTCCATCACGGGCATCATCGCGTCCATCAACACCAGGTGCGGACGCTGCTCCAGATAGACCTCGACGGCCTCGGCACCGTCGGCCGCCGTCAGCACATGATGGCCCTGGCGGCGGACGATGGTCGATAACAGCAGTCGATCAGCGGCGCTGTCTTCGGCAATCAGGACCGTCAGCGACTCCGACGACGATTGCATGGCGATCAACTGATATCGAACAGTTTGTCGAAGTTGGAGATCGCGAGGATTTTCTTGACGTCGCTGTTGCTGTTGACGACCCGGATATTCGATTCGTCGCCACCGGCGTGATCGCGCAGCAGCAGGAGCATTCCCAAGGCGGAGCTGTCGAGATAAGTGGCGTCTTTCAAATCCACCACAATGGCTTCGGGGGTCTTATTGAGCCGCTCATAAGACTCGCGAAACTCCTGATGCCGACCGAAGTCGAAACGACCCTTGATCGAAATCGTCAGCTTTTGCCCATCGGGAGAAACTTCGGTAACAACTGACATGATCGGCTTCCTTGTCATGGACATACGTGTACAAGGTTTAGCATCTGGTAGAGCTATGAGCAAGGTTTTAGATCATTTCCCGCCAAAATGACCCGCACGGTCAGAAGGGGTCCTGGCGCGGCAAGCGCTGGGACAACTCATCCAGCAGTCTTTGCTCGCGTTTGTCCTCCAACTGCCGCGCCTCGTCGATATAGCGCTGCACCAGTTTGCGCAGCCCTTCGACCCGGGCGAAGGCCTCTTGCCAGGCCACGCGGGCCTTTTCCAGGTTGTTCTGGTGCCAGACCAGGCTCTGGCGCTGCTGGTCGATGGCGGTCCCCAATTGCGCCAGGAACCCCTGGTAACCCAACAGCCACTGGCCGGACACCCCGTGACTGCCACGGGCGATCCATTGCTCCTGGTATTCGAGGCGGAAGTTTTCCAGGTCTGCCAGCTTGCTTTCGGCCACCGCCACCTGGCCCTGGAAATAAGTCAGCCGCTGAACCGCGGCTTTCTCGGCTTTTTCCGCCATGTCCACCACCGGCGTCAGGCGTGCCGCACGACTCGTGGCCATGGCCGGTTATCCGCCGGCAATCGGGGCGAAGAGGGTTTGCAAGTGCGCTTCGCTGGCACCCATGCCAATGTTGTCGTTCAGGCTCTGGCGCAAGTAGACCGACATGGCCGGATACAAGCTGATCGCCGTGTCGGTCTCGCGGTCGCCACCCGCTACGTAGGCGCCGACGCTGATCAAATCACGGCTTTGCTGGTAGCGCGACCAGTATTGCTTGAATTGCTGGGCACGCTTGAGATGTTCGGCACTGATGACCGACGGCATGACCCGGCTGATGGAAGCCTCGATGTCGATGGCCGGGTAATGCCCCTCCTCGGCCAGGCGCCGGGACAGCACGATGTGGCCGTCGAGCACCCCCCGCGCCGAGTCGGCGATGGGGTCCTGCTGGTCGTCGCCCTCGGACAACACGGTGTAGAACGCGGTAATCGAACCCCCACCCTTTTGCGCGTTGCCGGCGCGCTCCACCAGTTTCGGCAGCTTGGCAAACACCGAGGGCGGATAGCCCTTGGTAGCGGGCGGCTCACCAATGGCCAGGGCGATTTCCCGCTGGGCCTGGGCGAAACGAGTCAGCGAATCCATCAGCAGCAGGACGTTCTTGCCCTTGTCGCGGAAATACTCGGCGATACGCGTGCAATACATGGCCGCCCGCAGGCGCATCAGCGGTGCATCGTCCGCCGGCGAAGCGACGACGACGGAACGCTTGAGGCCCTCCTCGCCCAGGATGTGCTCGATGAACTCCTTCACCTCGCGGCCCCGTTCGCCGATCAGCCCCACCACGATGATGTCGGCCTCGGTAAACCGGGTCATCATGCCCAGCAGCACACTCTTGCCCACCCCCGTACCAGCGAACAGACCCAAGCGCTGGCCCCGCCCTACCGTCAACAAACCGTTGATGCAGCGGATCCCCACATCCAGCGGTACGCTGATGGGGTCACGCTTGAGCGGGTTGATGGTCGGGCCATCCATCGGCACCCAGTCTTCGGCCTTCATGCCACCCTTGCCGTCCAGCGCGCGTCCGGCCCCGTCCAGCACGCGTCCGAGCATGCTCATGCCCATGGGCAACCGACCGTTGTCCGCCAGGGGCACCACGCGCGCACCGGGCGCAATGCCGGCCACGCTGCCCACAGGCATCAGGAAAACCTTGGTGCCGGAGAAACCCATGACTTCCGCTTCGACCTGCACCGGGTGATAGCTGTCGTCGTTGATCACCAGGCAGCGACTGCCCATGGCGGCACGCAAGCCCTCGGCTTCGAGGGTCAGGCCGACCATGCGCAGCAGGCGTCCTTCAAGGATCGGCTGCCCCGCCAGTTCAACGGCCTCGGCGTAACTGCCCAGGCGCTTGCCAAAGCTGGTTCGCTCAAGGCGCATCGCGGTCGTCCGGCTCAAGGGCATTGATGGGAGCGACATCCGGGGCGGCGCTGGCGGCAACCTCGGGTTCGTCCGGCAATTCCAGGCTCAAATCGGCCGCGGCCGGATGCAAGGCCTGCTCGTGCAACTGGTCGAACAATTTCGCCATGGCCTGGCTGATGCGGGTCTCGACGCTTGCATCGATCCGACTGTGCTCGGTTTCGACCCGGCAACCGCCCGGCAGCAACGAGGCGTCCTCGACGATGCGCCAGGTTTCCTCGTGGCGCTCGCGCAAGGCCTTGACCAGCTCGAAGTCCTGGGGATTGATGTACAACCGCACGTTACCTGCGCCCAGCGGCAGCAGCTTGAGGGCTTCACGCATGACCTGTTCGATCTGGCTCGAGTCGATCGCCAGCTCGCGCTGGATCACTTCTCGGGTAAGGTGCTGCACTAGGCCCAGCAGGGATTTTTCGATCTGGGTATCCTGCTCGGCGATGGGATCGAACAGATTGAGCATCAACGATTCCAACGCCCGCAGCTTGGCCGTCAACGCCACGTCGGCTTCCTGGCGAACCTTGAGTGAAGTACTGTGAAAGCCTTCCTTTTCACCCACGGCAAAGCCTTCGTTATAGGCTTCCTGGCGAATGCTCTCGACTTCCTCGAGGGTCAGCGGCTGGACTTCTTCCAGCGGCACTTCCTCGATTTCTTCGGGCAACTCCTCCACCGGCTCAGGTTCAGGCTCGGGCACATGGGGATCGAAGCTGGGCAACGACCAGAGGTCGAAGCCAGCAACGTCACGGGCACGGATCAGGTCGCTGGGTGAATCTTCACTCTTGGCAGACATAACGACCTTAGATCATCTCTTCGCCGCCCTTGCCACCGAGCACGATTTCTCCGGCTTCGGCCATACGGCGGGCGATGGTGAGGATTTCCTTCTGTGCGGTTTCCACGTCGCTGACGCGCACCGGGCCCTTGGCCTCGAGGTCGTCGCGCAACAGTTCGGCCGCCCGTTTGGACATGTTCTTGAAGATCTTTTCCTTGACGCCTTCGTCCGAACCCTTGAGGGCCAGGACCAGCACGTCGGAGGACACTTCGCGCAACAGCGCCTGGATGCCACGGTCGTCGACATCGGCCAGGTTGTTGAACACGAACATGAGGTCTTCGATCTGACCGGACAGGTCTTCGTCGAACTCGCGGATCGAGTCCATCAGTTGGCCCTCGATCGAACTGTCGAGGAAGTTCATGATGTCCGCCGCGCGCTTGATACCACCCAAGGTGGTGCGCGAGGCATTGGAGTTGCCCGAGAACTGCTTCTCGAGGATCGTGTTCAATTCCTTCAGGGCCGCCGGTTGCACGGTATTGAGCGAGGACACGCGCAAAATGATGTCCAGGCGCACTTTATGGTCGAAGTTGCCCAGCACTTCACCGGCTTGGTCCGGGTCGAGGTAAGCCACCACGATCGCCTGGATCTGCGGGTGCTCGTAACGGATCACGTCGGCAACCGCACGCGGTTCCATCCACTTGAGGCTGTCCAGGCCGCTGGTATTGCCACCCAGCAGGATCCGGTCGATCAGGCCGTTGGCCTTGTCCTCGCCCAGGGCCTGGGTCAGCATCTTGCGCACGTAGTCGTCGGAGCCGACGCCCAGGCTGGTCTGGTCGCCGACGATATCGACGAACTCGCTCATGACCTGCTCGACCTGCTCGCGGTGCACGTTGCCCATTTGGGCCATGGCCACGCCCACCCGCTGGACCTCCTTGGGCCCCATGTGGCGCAGCACTTGGGCGGCGTCGGTCGACCCCAGGGACAGCAGCAGGATCGCGGCTTTGTCGACCCGGGTCAGTTTGGCAACAGCGGCTCGATTATCACTCATCTGCGTTAATCCACTCTTTCACGACCTGGGCCACGCGACCCGGATCTTCTGCCACCAGACTCTTGATGGCGTTCAACTGGGCGTCATAACCTTCACTCGGGCTTGGCAGCAGAATACTCTGCGGCCCGCCGAGGCTGACGCGATCGTTAGCCAGTTCGCCATCCAGGCCACCCATGCCTCCCAGCTCGACATCGCCGAACGCGGCCAGCTCTTTGTTCTTGCCGCCATTGGTAATGTTGTTGAGCACCGGACGCAGTACACCAAACACCAGTATCAGGATGAACAGCACGCCCAATACTTGCTTGACCACATCCCAGAACCAGGGTTGCGAATAAAACGGAATATCGGCGATGACTTCCCCGCGCTCCGAAGAGAACGGCACGTTGATCACACTGACGCTGTCGCCACGGCTGGCGTCGAAACCGACGGCGTCCTGCACCAGGCGAGTGAAGCGCGCCAATTCGTCGGCGCTCCACGGCGCACGGCTGGTTTCGCCATTGGCCGGGTTGACCTTGACCTGATCGTCCACCACCACCGCAACCGACAGGCGACTCAAACGACCCTGCTGTTGCTTGGTGTGGCTGATGGAACGGTCCAGTTCGAAGTTCTTGGTCGACTGCTGACGTTTGTCGGCCGGGTACGGTGCCAGCATTGGCTGGCCGGTGGCCGGGTCCATGATCTGTTGGCCGTTGGCATCAACCAGCGGCTGGCCGGGTTGCACCATGCCGGCGGCTGCGCCTGCCCCACCGGTGGTCTGCGGAGCGCTGGCCGGCGTCGGCGGTTGGTTGCTCAGGGCACCCGGCACGCCTTGCGGGCCATTACTGGCGGTACGTTGTTCATTCACCGACTGTTCGCTGCGCAACGCCGGCTGATCCGGGTTGAACTGCTCGGACGTCGACTCGACGGCGCTGAAATCCACGTCCGCGGAAACTTCGGCTTTATAGCGGTCATTGCCCAGGATCGGTTGCAGGATGTTGTGCACCCGCTGGGTCAGCATGCCTTCCATGCGACGGCTGTAGTCGAACTGCTTGCCGGCCATGGTCAGTTCGGAGTTCTCCGCCTGATCGGACAACAGCGTGCCCTTCTGGTCGACCACGGTAATCTGCGACTTGCTCAATTCGGGAACGCTGGTCGCCACCAGGTTGACGATGGCGAGGACCTGACCCGGTTCCAGGGAACGGCCCGGGTACAGCTCCACCAGCACCGAAGCACTCGGCTTGCGTTCATCACGCACGAAGACCGAGCTTTTCGGGATCGCCAAGTGCACGCGAGCGCCCTTGACATTGTTCAGGCTGGAAATGGTACGTGCCAGCTCACCTTCCAGGCCGCGACGATAACGGGTCGCTTCCATGAACTGACTCGTGCCCAGGCCCTGGTCCTTGTCGAGAATCTCGAAACCGATGTTGCCATCGGTAGGCGTCACGCCAGCCGCAGCGAGCTTGAGGCGCGCACGGGCAACGTCGTCCGCCTTGACCAGCAAGGCGCCAGAGTTGGGCTCGACGGTATAAGGAATGTCGGCGGAAGCCAGGGTTTCCATGACTTGCTTGGCGTCCATGCCCGCCAGGCTGCCGTACAGCGGACGGTAGTCCGGCTGCTGGGACCAAAGCACCACGGCAAAACCAATCGCCACGCTGGCCGCCAGGCCGACCAACAGGCCGACCTGACGCAGCATGGTCATCTCAGAGAGATTTTCCAGGAAAGACAGACCGAACAACGGCGGTTTGCCGCCGTCTACCAGAGTGGCCTTGGCTGGAACGTTATCAACGGCTGCTTCTGCCATGACTCAATAATTTCCTTAAACCGGCATCTGCATGATGTCTTGGTAAGCCTGAACCAGCTTGTTGCGAACCTGGGTCAACGCCTGAAACGAGACACTGGCTTTTTGCGAGGAGATCATTACGTCCGTCAGGTCGACGCCACTTTTGCCAATTTCAAAAGCACTGGCCAACTGGTTCGACGCCTGCTGGGTGTCGTTCACTTTATTGACGGCCTGACCGAGCATGTCGGAAAAGCTGCTGCCACCCACCTGGGGGACCGCGACCGATTTAGGCTGGGCCATGGCGTCCATCTGCATGGCCCGCATGTCCAACATCAACCGATTAAATTCAATACCTTGGCTCATGGTCTATTCTCTCTGGCGGCCCGCATTTTTTTGACACTTGCTCAGCGGGTATTCAGGTATTAGCAACAAGGGTGCCAGCTCCATGGCAACAAGAAACAAATGCGCGCCCGACTCCCTCTGTGGGAGCGAGCCTGCTCGCGATAGCCATCAGCCGCGCAACATCTGCATCGCCTGAATAGGCTTTCGCGAGCAGGCTCGCTCCCACAGGACCTGACGGTGTTCGGGTTTCAACGATTCAACTGGCGAAGAGATAAGCCTCCACATCCATGCCGGCATCACGCATCTGCGCCAGCTTGTAGCGCAGCGTGCGCGGGCTGATCCCCAGGCGCTCGGCGGCCTCCTTGCGACGGCCGCGCTCGGCGCGCAGGGTATCGATGATCATCTGGAACTCCCGGCGACGCAGGTCATCTTCCAGCCCCCCGGCCGATTCGCCTTCCACTTCTACCAACGGCACGGGCATCGGGCTCGAAGACGGCGTCGGCAACGGCGCGCAAGCGACCGGCCCGGCCAGGCAAAAATCTTCCGGCTGGATCAAACCGCCCTGCTGCAGGATCAACGCACGCTGGATCGCATTGTCCAACTCCCGCACGTTGCCAGGCCAAGGGTAGGCCACCAGGAAAGCCTGGGCCTCGGGCGACAGCGTCGCCATCGCGTGCTTCATTTTATTGACGTGCTTGTTCAGCAGGCGCTCGGCCAGCGGCAGGATATCGGCGGTGCGCTCGCGCAACGGGCGCCAGGCCAGCGGAAACACCGACAGCCGGTAATAAAGGTCTTCCCGAAAACGCCCTGCCGCCACTTCACCCGCCAGGTCACGGTTGGTGGTTGCCAGCACGCGAATGTCCAGGGTGATGGGCTTGCGCGCACCGACCCGCTCCACTTCCCGCTCCTGCAAGACACGCAACAGCTTGGCCTGCAGGCCCAGGGGCATTTCGGAAATTTCATCGAGCAGAATAGTGCCGCCGTCGGCCTGTTCGAACTTGCCGGCCTGGGCCGCAATGGCGCCGGTGAAGGCACCTTTCTCATGACCGAACAACGTCGCTTCGAGCATGTTGTCAGGGATTGCTGCGCAATTGATGGCAATGAACGGTTCGTTGGCGCGCCGCGATTGTTGGTGGATATAGCGCGCCAACACTTCCTTGCCCGTTCCGGACTCGCCGGAAATCAATACGGTCGAATCGCTGCGAGCCACCCGCGCAGCCAGCTCCAGCAATTGCGCACTGGCCGGCTCGATGGCTACCGGCCCTTCGCCTTCGACAGCAACACCGCCCAACCCGTGGCGCGCGACCAATTCCAGCAATGCCTTGGGCTCGAACGGCTTGACCAGGTAATCCGCTGCGCCCTGGCGCATGGCATCCACCGCGCGTTCGACGGCGCCGTGGGCAGTCATCAGCAAGACCGGCAGTTGAGGCTGGCGGGCTCGCAACAGGCCGAGCAATTGATGGCCGTCCATGCCCGGCATGTTGACGTCACTGACCACCAGGCCAAACGACTCCCGACCCACCGCCAGCAACGCCTCTTCCGCCGAACCGACGGCGGTGTAGTCGTACCCGGCCAACAGCAGCGTATCGGCCAGTGCCTCGCGCAAGGCTCGATCATCTTCCACCAGCAACACCTTGATCGCCATTGCCGTCACTCTCCCTCCGGCGCACTGGAAAACAGCGGTAACAGCACCTGCACACAGGTGCCGCGCCCAGGTCGCGAACGCAGCTGCAACTCGCCCTGGTGGGCCCGTGCCACGGCCTTGACCACGGTCAGGCCGAGCCCCGTCCCGGTGGCCTTGGTGGTAAAAAACGGCTCGCCCAGGCGCGCCAGTACCGTCGGCTCGATGCCGCAGCCATTGTCGCTGACACACACACGCAACGTGCTGCCGCGGGCATAGACGTGCACCTTCAGCCGGACATCGCCCTCACTGGCCTGGATCGCGTTTTCAATGAGGTTCAACAACGCCCCCACCAGCGTGTCGCGGTTGCACAGCACTTCACCGACGTGGCTGTCGCATTGCCAACGGATCGGCAGATCCTGTACATGGGTCAATGCCGCAGCCTGCAAGGCTTGCAACAAGGCATTGGGGGTCATTCGATCGGTCAGGGGCAATTCGCCACGCGCGAACACCAGCATGTCGCGCACCTGGTGCTCCAACTCATGCAAGCGTTCTTTCAAGCGCCCGGCGAAGCGCTGCTGGGTTTCCATCGGCAACGCCTGCTCCGTCAGATGACTGGCGTACAGCAGAGCGGCAGACAAGGGGGTACGAATCTGATGAGCCAATGACGCCACCATCCGCCCCAGGGAGGACAGGCGTTCATGGCGGGCCAATTGGTCTTGAAGGTGACGGGTTTCGGTCAGGTCGTTGAGCAGTACCAACTGCCCAGGCTCGGCGTCCAACGAACGCGTCGAAATGGACAGGCGTCGACCGTCCTTGAGAGAGACTTCGTGACCGTCATCTTCACGGGGGGCAAAGCAGCGCGCAATGATGTGTCGCCACAGCTCGCCTTCGAGTGGCAGACCGAGCAGTTCGCAGGCCGCCGGGTTGGCTTCGCGCACCAGGCCATGGGCATCGATGACGATGACGCCACCAGGTAACAGATCGAGGAGGTTTTGCAGACGATTCGCCAGACGCTCCTTCTCTGCCAGCTCTTGCATACGCTGGGCACTGACCACCGCCAGCTCACCCTTGAGCTCAGTGACGCGGGCCTCGAGCAGGCTGTAGGAATCCGTCAACTGACTGGACATCTGGTTGAACAGCGAAAACGCCTGCTCAAGTCCGAGCCGGCTCGCCTGCTCGGCGGACGGCAGGCGCTCCAGCTCGGGGACAACAGACATCTGGGCGGCGTGGGTCATCGTGCTCTCTCGCTTGGCTGACCGTCAGTTAAACGGAACGTTGCGAGGGGTGTAGCAATACCCGTGCCGAAAAAAAACCACCTGTAAATCAGGTGGTTGCAAAACAGGCGTCAATCATCCGCCTGTTCATCTCCTTCGCGACGGCTCATCCCGTACTTGCGCATCTTTTCCACCAGGGTGGTACGCCGGATGCGCAAGCGCTCCGCTGCGCGGGCCACGATGCCGTTGGCGTCGTCCAGCGCCTGCTGGATAAGCCCTTGTTCCAGGCCACCCAAGTAATCCTTGAGGTCCAGGCCTTCCGGCGGCAACAGGGCGCTGGCGGTAAAATCCGGGGTATGGCCGTTGATCGCCACACGCTCTTCCAGGTCGCTGCGCAAGCTATCGACCATCTGCTCGTCTTCATCGTCGACGTAGCGGAATTTCTTCGGCAGCTCGGTCACGCCAATCACCCCGTACGGGTGCATGATCGCCATGCGCTCCACGAGGTTGGCCAGCTCCCGGACGTTGCCCGGCCAGCCGTGACGGCACAGGGACATGATCGCCGCCGAGTTGAAGCGGATCGAGCCGCGCTTTTCGTGCTCCATGCGCGAGATCAACTCGTTCATCAGCAACGGGATGTCCTCGACCCGCTCACGCAGCGGCGCCATCTCGATCGGGAACACGTTGAGGCGGTAATAAAGGTCTTCGCGGAAGCTGCCGATCTCGATCATGCTCTCGAGATTCTTGTGGGTCGCAGCAATGATTCGCACGTCCACGCTCTGGGTCTTGTTGCTGCCCACGCGCTCGAAGGTGCGCTCCTGCAGGACACGCAACAGCTTGACCTGCATCGGCAGCGGCATGTCGCCGATTTCATCGAGAAACAGCGTGCCACCGTTCGCCAGCTCGAAGCGCCCGGCACGGCTGGTGATTGCGCCGGTAAAGGCACCCTTTTCGTGCCCGAACAGCTCGCTCTCGAGCAACTCGGCGGGAATCGCGCCGCAGTTGACCGGCACGAACGGGGCCTCGCGACGCTTGGAGTGATAGTGCAGGTTGCGCGCTACCACTTCCTTGCCGGTGCCCGACTCGCCCAGGATCAGCACACTGGCGTCGGTGTCGGCCACCTGCTGCATCATCTGGCGCACGTGCTGGATCGCCCGGCTGGTGCCGACGAGGCTGCGGAAAAGGTTGGGTTCGCGGTGCCTGCCGCGCTCGCGAGCCTGGTCATACATCTCGCGATACACCTGGGCGCGGTGCAGCGAATCGAGCAGCTTGCTGTAGCTGGGCGGCATTTCCAGGGTGGAAAGCACCCGGCGGCGCTGGTCTTCAGGCAGGTCAAGGGAAGAATTTTCGCCCATTAACAAAACCGGAAGGAACTCATCCCAGGTTGAGAGTGTCTTTAGCAAGCCCAAAAGAGTGGCCGGCGCATTTACGGTCCCGATCAGGACGCAAATGACTTCACGGCTGGATGACAAGGAGCCGACAGCCTGCTGCCAATCATGGCTGCCACAGGGCAAATTTTCTTCACCAAGAAAATTCAGTATCACCGCCAGGTCGCGGCGGCGGACGCTATCGTCATCGATCAGGAGAATTTTGGTTTCACGCCACATGCAATAGCAACTTCCCTAGTCAACTCAATACCCGAAATTAGGGGGCAAGCTCGACGCTTGCAGACTTGTCACGCCTGTAGACGCCTGAAATCAGTAAACAGCTACTAGTTAAGTCAAAAAACCGTGCACAGTCAAATTTATGGCGCACCAGATTCGGATTAACTGAGTATTAACCGAACAGATGGTAAACCTTTGCCGCGTTTTGCGCTTGATTGATCTGTTGCATCTCGTCGACGATTGATTGACGCTCTCCCGTCGCCGCCTCCAGCAATTGCCGATAGACCCCCAGCAACGCCTCAAGGTTTGTCCGCAGCGCCGCCTCATCTACGCCAGCTTCGCTCAAGACGTCTTCCATGCAGGAACGACAGGCCATGTCCAGTTGACTGATCGCCTCCCAATCACGCTCGGCCAGCGCATCGACCAAGGCGTCACGGGTTTGTTCGATTCGCTGCAGCGCTTGAGTCATCACGTCATCCTCTGGCCCATCGGCCTATTGATTGGCAACCGCATGATCGGCAATGGCATCCCAACCACTTTTCAACGTGCCGAGCAAGCCCGAGACTTCATCGATGATCGCTGCATCATTATTGCGATTGGCTTCCATCAGGCGCGTCATCATGTAGGCATACAGATTGTCGAGTTGCTGGAGAGACGCCGGATCCTCGGTTTTTTCCGGGTTCAGGCCATCACGCAAGCCGATGATGATGTCCACAGCCTTGCCCAACAGCAGCCCCTTGAGTGCGACATCCCCTCTCTCCAAGGCGCCCTTGGCCTGAGCCATGCGATCCAGCCCACCTTCCATCAACATCTGTACCAGGCGATGGGGGTTGGCTTCAGAGATCTGAGCATGGGAATTAACCTTCTGGTACTGGCGAAGGGCTCTCATGGGATTCATGTTTCTACCTCGTGACAGACAACAACTGAAAGGGACGCTCTGTTCTTTATGTCGACTGAGCAAACCATAACTTTAACGAAAACCCACCACCCATAAAAAACCCAGGCACTGCTCCAGCAGTCTGCCTGGGTCTCTACGCCGGACCTGGATCAGCTGTCCTTCGATGACTTATTGAGCGCATTGAGGGTAGCCATGACGCTATCACCCTGCGCCCGCAGCCTGGCAACCAGGGAGTCCATGGCGGTGTATTTGGCGGACAGGCTAGTTTGCAGGCTGGCCATTCGAGCATCCAGCGCATCCTGCTGCTTTTTCAAAGCCGTCAGGCTATCGCTCAGGCTCGCCGAACGCGCGGCAAAAACACCGGTCTTGCTCAGGGCGAAGCTGTCAGTGGCCGACTTCATGCGCGCCAACAAACCGGTATCGCCCGAGAAGATCCCATTG
The DNA here is from genome assembly GCF_057809015.1 of Pseudomonas sp. FG6. Classification (NCBI taxonomy): domain Bacteria; kingdom Pseudomonadati; phylum Pseudomonadota; class Gammaproteobacteria; order Pseudomonadales; family Pseudomonadaceae; genus Pseudomonas; species Pseudomonas sp. FG6. The sequence continues at coordinate 59,527 of NZ_JBMDJD010000017.1, read as the reverse complement.
ATGTCAGCCGCATTGGTCAATGCCGCTGCATCAAACAGCTTGTCATTGATCGACAGCATGCCGGTCTTCTGGTCGGTCTGGACGCCGAACTGGGACAGTGCTTTCAACTGGCCTGTGCCCGCCATCGAATTCAACTCGGTGCGCACCGCCGACAACATCGAACGCAGCGAAGCATCCCCCGTCAGCGCACCGGACGTCACCGTGCCGTCGGCATTGGTGGTGACTTGCGTCTCAGCGTTGGCAGCCTTGATCAAAGCATTGTAGCTATCGACAAACCCCTTCACGGACGACTTCAGTGTCGCGCCACTGGCCGTCACCGAAATGGTGGCAGGTGTTGCCGTACCGCCAGAGGGAACCACCGAAACCCCCGTCAGCTTGAGGGTTACGCCGCTCACCGCGTCGGCGATGGTGTTGGTCTTGGACTCCATCGCCAGCCCATCGAGTTTGTACTGGGCATTCTGCGGTACACCCAAGACCGACGTCCCGGTTTCCAGGCCCGAATCACCGGTCAAGGTCAAATCCGAACCCACACCGGTAGTGGTCGATGTCAGCACCATTCGCGAGCCACTGGCATCGGTCACGATGTTGGCACTCAAGCCCTTGTTGGCGTACTGGGAGTTGATCGAATCGCGGACCTGCTGCAACGTCGCGCCGGCAGCCACACTGACGGTAAACGTGTCGCTGCCCTGCTTTATGTTCAGCGTGGTAGGCGTGGCACCGGCGTTAACCACCGAAGAAGCCCCCGTCGCAAAAACCTTGGTGGAAATCTTCGACGCCGTGGCCAATTTGTCGACCACCAGCGCAAAGCTACCGGCTGCCGCGCCATTGCTCGTGGTGACCGTAGCGACTTTTTCATCGGACGACGAACCGGTCAGCCCGCTGAAGCTGGACGCAGTTTTCATGTTGTCCAACGCACCACGGAAAGCGTCCAGCGCCGCCTGGATTTTGCCGATAGACGACAGCGAGGTGGTCGCTTTCAACGTCTGGTTGTTGATCTGCGTCTGCTTCGGCGCCTTTTCGGCAGCTACCAAAGACGCCACGATCGCCTGAGTATCGATATTCGAACCAATACCACTAACCGTTGTACCCGCCATCATCCTTCTCCATATCCAGTAGCCGCCGCTATTTTGACTAAAATCGCCTTAAACAGCGACAACAACAAAAATCATGCCAGCTTAGACCCTGTCGTCAAACAACAAGTGACTGGCGTCCGACAGGCTTTGCGCCAATTTAAGCGCGGTTTCCGAGGGGATCTGCCGGATCACATCACCGGTTTCGGTGGCAATGACCTTGACCACAATCCGCCCAGAGGAATCATCAATGGAGAAATCCAGTTTGCGCTGTGCAGCCTGGACGAACTCCTGAATATCGGTGACTGCTTTCTCCAGATCCTCGCGCTTGGATTCCGTACCCGATGACGCAACAGGTTCAGTCTTGGGCTGACCCGGTTTTTCAGCCTCTATCGGCGTTGGACCCTGAGGGGCAACGGGTGGATAAGACAGGTTCAACTTGACGCTCATGTCCATGCTAAATCTCCTCATCACGGAAAAGACGAAAGGGCACGTAAACGCGCCCTTCCGTCAGTTACCAAGCGCTGGGATTACTGAAGCAGCTTCAGTACAGCGGATGGCAGTTGGTTCGCCTGGGACAGGATCGCGGTGGAAGCCTGTTGCAGGGTTTGTTGCTTGGTCAGCTGAGCGGTTTCCGACGCGAAGTCAACGTCCTGGACCACACCACGAGCAGCGGTGGAGTTGTCCGAGATGCTGCGCAGGTTAGCCACGGTGCTGTCGAAACGGTTTTGTACAGCACCGAGGTCAGCACGCTGGGAGTCGATGTTGGCAATGGCCTGGGTGATCACGTCAACGGCGTTTTGCGCGTTGGTAGCAGTGGTCACGTCAGTGTTGCTGACGACGGTTTTGGTCGAGCTGACGGTAGTACCGGCGGCCACGAACAGACCGGTTGCACCAGCACCGTTCATCGAGTAGCTGTTGGTGGAGTTCAGGGAAACAGCACCGGTCACCTGGATTGCAGCTGCACCAGCGGCAACGGCAGCACCGTAGTTACCCGCACCATCTTTGGCAGCAACAGTGATACCGGCGATGGCGCTGGCGTCACCCGAGTTCAGGGTGATGTTCTCACCGGTGTCGGACTTGATTTCCAGGTTGTTGGTGGTGGCGTTGAAGTTAACGCTGATGCCCAGTTTGGCGGCGTTGGACTTCAGTTGGTCAGCCAGGCCAGCAGTGTCGGTTACGCCGACCATGTTGACAGCAGCGCCCGAACCTACCTGGATGCTGAAGTTTGCAGTGCCTGGAGCAGCACCGGTGATGGCAGCAGTGTTCACACCGAACTTGACTTCGGTGCTGGCGGTAGCCGACAGGCCGCCGATAGCGCCGTTCAGCTGAGCAGCGGTAGCCTTGGCGGATTGGCCGGCAGCAACAACGATGTTAGCGGTCTGGCCACCGCCGGTGATGGCGATTGCACCGCCGGCAACACCGGCAGCGCTTGGCGCGATGGCCACGCTTTTCAGCTGCTGGGAGCCAATGTTGTTGGCCGACACGTCGCCCAGGCTCATGTTGATGGTTTCGTTGGCGTTGGCACCGACTTGGAAAGCGGTGGTACCGAACGAACCGTCGAGGATCTTGCGACCACCGAAGGTGGTGGTGGTAGCGATACGGCTCAGCTCAGCGGTCAGAGCGGAGTATTCGGAGTTGTTCGACTTACGGTCATCGGCGCTTGGCGAGCCGTTGGCGGAAGCCAGGGCCAGGGTACGCATTTTCTGCAGAATGTTGGTGGATTCTTGCATCGCACCTTCAGCAGTTTGTGCGATCGAGATACCGTCGCCGGCGTTCTTGATGGCAGTGCCCAGGCCGTTGATCTGGCTGGTCAGACGGTTGGAGATTTGCAGGCCGGCGGCATCGTCTTTAGCGCTGTTGATACGCAGACCGGAAGACAGACGCTGCATCGAAGTTTGCTGGGCGGAGGAAGCCTTGTTCAGGTTGTTCTGAACGGTCAGCGACGCAATGTTGGTGTTTACTGTTAAAGCCATGACGAAAATCCTCGTTGGATGGGTACTGCGGCTTCCGGCCCTGACATCCGTCGGGTGTGGCCCAGAGAACCTACATACTAGTTATCGTCGTGAAGGTGCTTTGCTTGAGGGGTTTTTTGGATATTTTTAGTGGCAGCTTGCCAGCCCTTTATTTTCAAGGCTTTAGCGCTATTTTCTGGCGCCAGAAAAACGCAAAACGCCCGAAAACTTTCGTTTCCGGGCGTTCTTGCAAGCCAACGACGGCAGCGAAGGGTCAACCGCGATAGAGAATCGCCGAGCCCCACGACAGGCCCACGCCGAAACCGCTGATGGCCACGCGGGTCCATTTGGAATCGAACATATGGTTCTGCAGCAGCAAGGGGATACTCGACGACACCGTGTTACCGGTCTCGAGCATGTCCTTGACGAACTGTGCCGAACCCGTTTCGTCAAAGCGGCGCGCCACGGCATCGACGATGGCGGCGCTGCCCTGGTGAATGCAGAAAGCGTCGATATCACTGGCCTGCAGATTGGAGTCCTCCAACAGTTCATTCAAATGCGCCGGGACTTTGAGCAAGGCGAAGTTGAAAACCTGACGACCGTTCATGAAGAACACGCCATCGCTGACCTTGAGGTGCGGCGCGCCGGAACCGTCGGTACCGAACTTCGACTTGCCCAACTGCCACGCAGCGTTTTCACCCATCCAGGTCGCTGTGGCGGCATCACCGAACAGCATGGTGGTGTTGCGGTCTTCCGGATCGACGATCTTGGAGTACGGGTCGGCGGTGACCAGCAGGCCATTTTTCAGCCCTGTCGCCTCCATGAACCCCTTGATGGCATAGAGGCCATACACGTAACCGGAGCAGCCCAGGGAGATATCAAAAGCGGCGACGTGAGTCGGCAAATCCAGCTTGGACTGAACGATTGCCGCGGTGTGCGGCAAGCCTTCTTCGTCACCGTTCTGGGTGACGACGATCAGGCAATCGATGGATTCACGCTTGAGCTCGGGACTGGCGGCAAACAGTGCATTGACTGCTTCAACGCACAGGTCGGACGTCTCCTGCTCGGCCCCCTTGCGCGGCAAAAACGCCGAGCCGATCTTGCCAAGGATGAAGGTTTCGTCCTTGTCGAACTTTGCACCTTGGGCGTAGTTGTCAACCCCGGCCGCCGGCACGTAACTCGCTATATTTTTTATGCCAATCATCATGGCTTCCCAATAATAAACAGCTGAACACCGCCGCTCGCTGAATCGAGGGCGTCTACAGTCAGGGATTGGCCCCCAGAGGAGGCAATGTCGGGATACAAGGACCTGCCTTGAACGGCCCTACCGCCTTCACCGCCCGCAGACAGGATACAGTGAAGATGCGCGTTTTGACCGACAGGTCACTCGGCGATCATCGCTTTATTTGAATTTTGTAGCCCGCAGGCGGCTTGCGCCCCGTCTCGTCATTCCCCAGGCAAGGTAAAAAAAGCAAAAAAAAAGCCAGCCCCTTTGACGGGACTGGCCACGAGCGGTCAAGACCGACTCAAAGCTTGTTGAACAACCCCAACTGGGAAATCTTCGAGAACGCCAGTTGCGCCGCTTGCAGCATGGTCTGCTGCAACGTCAGGCGGGTCAGCACTTCCGCCGGATCGGTGTTCTTGATGCCGTTCTGGGTCGAATCGTTAATCAGGCTGCTGCTCTGGTTCTGGTCACTCTGCAGGTCCATCACGTTGCCCCGGGCACCAATGGCACCACGCGCCAGGTCGACCTGGTTCTTGGCGTTGCTCAGGTTGGCGATGGACGACGCCAGCGTATCTTCCAGCGAACGTTGCGCGACCGGGTTGCCTTGGACCGGTGTCTCAAGCGACTGGCGCAACTGGCTGATGGTATCGAGCACGTTCTGGGTCTGGTGGGTATTGACCGCGATGTCAAATTGATCCCCGGTAGCAGGTGCACCGCTTCCCAGCGTAAAACTGACGCCCGCCGCTGTCGCCACGCCAGCGGCCACGGTTCCGGAACTCACTGGCGTGCTGCCACTGGTCAATGGACGAGCGTACAGGTCGAACGTAGTTGGACTGGTGAACTTGAGAACAGCCCCGCCTTCAGGGAAGAAACTCTTGTAATCCGTCGCGTTGGTTACCGCGGTCTGGCTGATTACAGCCGTCGACCCGTTATTGGGGGCCCTATTGGTGACGAAGCTGTCTGGCTTGACCGCCAACTGGAAGCTGTGGCCTGCAATCACCGCGTCAGCGCTGGCGGCGTCAGTCGGGTTGTCGCCGGCTTGGAAGGTGATATCCAACTTGAAGGTCACGCCGCGGAAATTGATGTCCGAGCCGCCTGCTTTCTTCGGGTCGAATACCCCGCCCTGGGTCGCCTCGGCGGTCACGTCATTGCCCAAGGCGTCGGTGATTACGAACTGGGTGCTGCTGGTGAAGGACAAGGCGTAGGGCTGGCCACTGCGAAAACCTGCATCGAACGCCGGACCTGAATTCACCAACCCCGCCGACAAGGCCACGCGCCCATCATCGACGGCCGGTGCGGTCATCGTGGTCGCACTGCGACTGGCGTTGACGGCCTGCTGGAACACATCCCAACCGGTATCGTTGAGCCCCAGTGACATGGAGTCGCCGATTTTCAGTTGCAGCTGGGTCTGGTCACCCTGGTAGCTGTAGGTGCCATCACTATTGCGCACGAACGGTGCCGTGTTGTTACTGGCACCGGAAAAAATGTACTTGCCGTTGGCATCCTTGCTGTTCATCAGGCTCAGCAATTGATCTTCGGATGCGCCCAGCTCGGCAGCAATGGATTTACGGTCGTCATCGTTCAACGAACCGCCACCGGCACGTACGGCCAGTTCGCTGACTTTCTGCAGCACGTTGTTGATGCTGTCCAGCACCGCTTCTTCCTGGGCCTGGGCGGTATTCAGCGTGCTGATGTTGGTGGTGTACTGACCCAACAACGCCTTCTGCTGGTCCAGCTGCAGCAGGCGAGCTGCACCAACCGGATCATCCGCTGCCGTTTCGAGCTTCACGCCGCTGCTGGCCTGCTCTGCCGTCTTGACCACGTTATTGAAGTTACGCTGGTAGTTGGCAGCCGTCGCCGCATAGTACTGTGCAGTAGAAATACGCATGTTCTACGGCTCCTTAAAGGGCGTTGATCAGAGTGTTGAACGTTTCCTGCGCAGCCTTGATGATCTGCGAAGAGGCCGAGTAGTACTGTTGGTACTTGACCAGGTTGCCAGTCTCTTCGTCGAGATCGACTCCCGACAGCGAGTCACGGGCGCCCCGCGCCTGGGTCAGGATGGTGCCGGTGGCGGTGGCATCCAACTGACCTTGCTTGGCCTGGGCACCCACCGAAGAAACCAGCCCACCATAGGCATCGGAAAAACTCACGCCCGGGCTCGTGGCGTTGGCGCCGACCGTGGCCTTGGTCTGCAGGCCGAGCAATGCCTGGGCATTGCGGTTGTCGGTGCTGCTGGCCGGCGTCAGGGAAATATTGAAACCATCATCTGCAGCCGGGGTACCGCCGAGGGTCATCGCCACGCTGAACGTCTTGGGAAGACCGCCGCCATCGATATAAGGCACCGAAATGCTCAGGTCGTTGCTCTGGCCAGGCACGATGCTGCCGGTACCGATGCTGTTGCCCTTGGCATCGAACGCCTCGTAGGCGGTGGCGCTGGTCATGAGCAGGCGGACCGGCATCGAATTCTTGACGGCCGTCTGCACTTCCAGGCGCTGGACCGGATCGTAGATATCCAGAACGGTGCTCAGGGTCGGCTGACCGACCGTACCGGTGCCGTCATTGCCCGAGGCCTTGGTGGATGTCAGCGGAGCGGCGGTGGCCAGAGTCTTGGCGTCGGTCATGACGGTAGTCATGTCGGCGGCAGAACTGCGGGTCGGTGTGATCTTGAAGGTATCGCCGGCATTCACCGGGCCTGCATTGAGGCTCAGGCTGAAACCGTCGATGACTGGCGTCGGAGCCGCGCCCAAGGTGAAACTGCCCATGCTGGTGTTATCTGACAAACGCAGCACGCTGTAGCCGGTGGCACTGGAGAAGGTCACCTGATAATCGCTCGCCGCCAGCTTGCTGGTGTCGTTGATGGTGACGTTCAGGTTGCCGGAGGCAGGGTTGTTGTTGCCGTTGGCAATGCTGCGCTGGCTGATGGCAGTCGCACTGTTGATGTCATTGAACAAATTCGCGCCAAAATTGCCGTTCTGGTCCAGACCCTGGCCCAACTGCCGGTTGACCTGGTCACTCACTACCATGGCGATACGCCCCAGGCTATTGACCGCTGGCGTCAGCACTTCGCTACGGTAGCGCAACAGGCCACCGATCTGACCACCACTCGTCACGCTGGTGACATCGATCGTCGAACTGCCGCGCACCATGATCAGTGCGGAACGGGTGGGATCATTCTTGTCAGTCGCCATCTGCAACGTATTGGACGTGTTGCCGATGACCAGCGGTTGGCCGCTGCCCAGGTAAATGTCCATCCTGCCGTCGGTTTCGGTGACCTGCGTGCCCACCAGCGCCGAAATCTGGCGAACAGCTTCGTTGCGCTGGTCCAGCAGATCGTTGGGCATGCCCCCTGCGCCAGAACCCGTTGCCTCGCTGATCTTCTGGTTGTAGGCGGCAACGGTCGAGGCCAACTTGTTGACCTGCTCGGCCATCGAACCCAGCTGGTCGTTGATGTACGAACCTTGCTGCGTCAGTTGCTGGGAGATGGCATTGAAACGACTGCTGACCCCTTGGGCACCGGTCAACAAGGCCTGCCGTGCAGCAGTGTCGTTGGAGTTGCCGGCCAATGTCTGCAAGGACGAAAAAAAGGACTGCAGCGTCTTGGTAATGCCAGTACCGCTGTCGGACAACAGCTTGTCGACCTGCGAGGCCTGCCCCAGGTAAATCTGCGCGTCATTGTCCAGCGACGTGGAGGTCCTCAGTTGCGCGTCAAGATAGGTGCTGTAGACGCGGCGTACATCGGCCAGGGTTGTACCGGTGCCAATGAACACGTTGCCGTACTGATTGGACGCCTTGGTGGTCTGCACGGTCTGCTGACGCGAATAACCGACGGTATCGACGTTGGCAATGTTGTTACCGGTGGTCAGCAACGAGGAGTGACTCGCAGACAGACCCGACATCCCGATATTGAGCAAACTCATGGTTCAGACCTTATAAAGTCGTGGTGGCGCCTGCAGCGGCGTAGTTCTGGGAACTCGTCATCTGCCGGGCTATATGCGAAATCTTGCTGGCGTAGTGCGGGTCGGTGGCGTAACCGGCCTTCTGCAGCTCGCGTACAAACTGTTCCGGGTTATCGGCCGACTTCAGAACATCTTGATAGCGACTGTTGCTTTGCAGCAGATTGACCAGATCATGGAAGCTGTCGCGATACGATGCGTAGGAACGGAACTCGGCCGTCTCCTTGACCATCTGGCCGTTGCGGAATTCGCTGGTGATCGCCCGCGCCGAATCGCCTTTCCAGTTCTGGCTGGCCTTGATGCCGAACAGGTTGTGGCTGCTGCTGCCATCGGGCTGGCGCATGACCGACTTGCCCCAACCGGTTTCCAGGGCGGCCTGGGCCACCAGGTAACGTGGGTCGACGCCGATGCGGTCGGCGGCTTCCTTGGCCATCGGCAGCATGGCGTTGACGAATTCGTCGGCATCGCGGAAGACCTTGCGGGCCGGCGCCAGTGGCGGCTGGGCCACGGCACGACCATACACCTGCACATCCCCTTTCGACTCGGACGCCTTGAGCGCGGCCAGCCAGTCGCCGTTGCCCAGCGCACCGGAGGCAGGCGTGGACGCGTTGACGGCACGGTCCGGCAGCAGGTTCTGCGCCGATGCATCACTGTTGGTCGACGCCGAAGGCACCAACCCGGCGAGCAGGCGATCGGCCAGTTTCGGCGGCAGGGCCAGGCGACGCTGGTTGAGCAGTTCCCTGTCGTTACGGTGGATACCTTCGGCCCCTTGCGGCGCATTCACGGCGCGCGAAGCCCACAGCGGACGCTCGCCACTAACGCGCGACAACGGACCATGGGTGGGCAGCGTGCCAGCCGCCACCGGTGTAGGGACCGCGGCATTGGCCGCCTTGTCGAGCGCCTCCTGCTGCTTGGCCGCCGACAACTTGGCGGCCTCACCGGGCGCCAGGGGTTTGTTCTTGGACATCTGGCGCAGCAGCACATCAGCCAGGCCGATACCACCGCCCTCGCGGGACATGGAAACGGCCAACTGCTGGTCGTACATTTCCTGGTACTGCTTGGCCTCGGGCGTGTTCATGGGGTTGTCCTTGCCCAGGGCCTCGGTGGCCGAGCGCATGGACTTGAGCATTTCGCCGAGGAACAGCGACTCGAATTCCTGCGCCACTTTACGCAGGTTGCCGTCGCTGTTCTTGTCGCCAACCTTGAGCTGGTTCAGACGGTTCAGGTCCGAGTAGGAACCCGAATCGCCGCTGACCAAAGCGCCCTTGCGCATATCCATGGCCAGCCCCTCAGATCACGATCAGATCGGCTTGCAACGCGCCGGCCTGCTTAAGGGCTTCGAGAATCGCCATCAAGTCGCCCGGCGCCGCGCCGACCTGGTTCACCGCCCGGACAATTTCATCCAGGGTAGTGCCCGGGCCGAACTTGAACATTGGCTTGGCTTCCTGTTCGGCACTGACCCGCGAACGCGGTACCACGGCAGTCTGGCCGTTGGACAACGGCCCAGGCTGGCTGACGATCGGGTCTTCGGTGATGGTCACTGTCAGGCTGCCGTGGGTCACGGCGGCCGGCGAAACCTTGACGTTCTGGCCGATCACGATGGTGCCGGTGCGCGAGTTGATGATGACTTTCGCCACCGCCTGGCCCGGATCGACTTCGAGGTTTTCCAGGATCGACAGATAGTCGACCCGCTGACTCGGATCCAGCGGCGCGGTGACGCGAATCGAGCCGCCGTCGATGGCCTGGGCCACGCCAGGGCCGAGCATGTCGTTGATCTTGTCGACGATACGCTTGGCAGTGGTGAAGTCGGAACGGTTGAGGTTCAGCGTCAGGCTGTTGCCCTGGTTGAACCCACTCGGCACCGAACGTTCCACCGAGGCACCACCCGGGATACGACCGGCTGACGGAACGTTGACGGTGATTTTCGAACCGTCTGCACCCGAAGCATCGAAACCGCCCACCACCAGGTTGCCCTGGGCAATGGCGTAGACGTTGCCATCGATACCCTTGAGGGGCGTCAGCAACAAGGTGCCGCCACGCAGGCTCTTGGAGTTACCGATGGACGAAACGGTGACATCCACTTGCTGGCCAGGTTTGGCGAACGCCGGCAGATCGGCACTGATCGACACTGCCGCGACGTTCTTCAACTGCACGTTGCCGGAACCGGCCGGCACCTTGATGCCGAACTGCGACAACATGTTGTTGAAGGTCTGCAAAGTGAATGGCGTCTGGGTGGTCTGGTCACCGGTGCCGTTCAGGCCCACGACCAGGCCGTAGCCGATCAGTTGGTTGGAACGCACGCCGGAGATGCTGGCGATGTCCTTCAGGCGCTCGGCTTGAGCGCTGAAAGCTGCCGCCATCACCAACGCGCCGACCAACAGCTGTTTAAGAGTCAACCGCTTGAGATTCAACTGGGCCACCTAGAAAGGGAACTTCGGGCTGAGGAAGAAACGGTCGAACCAGCCCGGCTGACTCGCGTCGGCAAAGGCCCCGGTACCGGAGTAGGTGATGCGCGCATCGGCCACACGAGTCGACGGCACCGTGTTGTCGGTGGCAATGTCGTCGGCACGAACCATGCCGGCGATGCGCACCAGCTCGTCACCGGTGTTGAGGGTCAGCCACTTCTCGCCGCGCACGGCGATGATGCCGTTGGGCAGCACGTCGGCGACGGTCACGGTAATCGAACCGGTCAAGCTGTTGCTCTGGCCGGACTTGCTGTCGCCCTTGGTAGCACGGTCGGAGCCATAGCCGGCGTTGAGGCTCAGGTCATTGCTGCCGATCGGGTTGTTGGTGGTCAGGCTCGAGCCGAACAACGACGTCAGGCCAACGCTGGTCTTGCTGGTCTTGTCGATCTGCGCATTGGCGTCCTTGCTGGCCTGGGTCCGCTCGTTCAGGGTGATGGTGATGATGTCACCGACCCGGAAGGCCTTGCGGTCCGTGTACAGGTTCTGCTCGAAACCGGCCTGGTAGATTGCGCCATTGTTGGCGGCGGCCGGCAACGGCGTGCGCGGCAACACCGGAGCGTAGTACGGGTCATTGGGCCTTGGCGTTGGCCCGACGCAGCCGGCGAGCGCGGTGATTCCACTCAGTGCCAGTACAGATACGAAGCGATTCATGACCCTACCTCTTGGTGTCGCAGGCGACCAGGGCCGCCTCATATAGATGTAATTACAGATTCTGCGTAACGAACGAGAGCATCTGGTCGGCGGTGGAGATCACCTTGGAGTTCATCTCGTAGGCGCGCTGGGTGGTGATCATGTTGACCATCTCCTCCACGGTGCTCACGTTGGACGTTTCCAGGGTGTTCTGCAGGGTGGTGCCGAAACCGTTCAGGCCCGGGGTGCCGACTTGCGGCGCACCGCTGGCAGCGGTTTCCAGGAACAGGTTGTTACCCACCGCTTGCAGGCCGGCAGGGTTGATGAAGTCGGCGGTCTGCAGGTTGCCGATCACCTGGGAAGCCGGGTTGCCCGGCAGGGTGACGGACACCGTGCCATCGCGGCCGACCGTGAAGGTCTGGGCATCGTTCGGGATGACGATGGCCGGCTCCAGGGAGAAACCGCTGGCGTTGACGATCTGACCATTGGAGTCGAGATGGAAGGTACCGTCACGGGTGTAGGCCGTGGTGCCGTCCGGCTGCAGGATCTGGAAGAAACCGCGGCCGTCGACGGCCAAGTCCAGTGGCTGCTCGGTGGTTTGCAGGCTACCGGCAGTGAAGTTCTTCTGGGTGCCGACAATGCGCACACCGGTACCCACTTGCAGACCCGACGGCAATTCGCTGTCCTGGGTCGACTGGGCACCTGGCTGGCGCTTGATCTGGTACAGCAGGTCCTGGAATTCGGCGCGATCACGTTTGAAACCCGTGGTCGAGACGTTCGCCAGGTTGTTGGAAATGGTGGTCAGGTTGGTGTCCTGGGCGGACAGACCTGTTTTGGCAACCCATAGAGCCGGAAGCATTCGATTCTCCTCGTACGCCTGTTTTTCGGCGCGACGCTTTAATTAATGGTTAGATCTGCAAGACCCGAGCCATGGCCTCGTCGCCTTCTTTGGCGGTGTTCATCATCTTGACGTGAAGCTCGAATTGCTTGGCCAGGGCCAGCACCGAAGTCATCTCGTCCACGGCATTGACGTTGCTCGCTTCCTGGAACCCCGACACCAGGCGCACGCTGGCGTCGGCGGGTGCTGGCTGGCCATCCTTGGTACGGATCGAGCCGTCCAGGCCTTTGTTCATGTTCTTGAGGTCGGGGTTGACCAGCTTGATACGGTCCACTTCCGCCATCACCCGCGGGCCTTCGCCCATGGCGCGGATGCTAATGGTGCCGTCCTCGCCCACTTCGATTTTCTGCTCCGGCGGCACGGCGATCGGACCACCGTTGCCCATCACCGGCATGCCGTTGCCGGCACGCAGCACGCCCAGCGCATCGACGTTGAGGCTGCCGGTGCGCACGTAGCTTTCACCGCCGTCGGGATTCTGCACCGCCATCCAGCCTGGCCCACTGACCGCCACATCGAGGTCACGACCGGTTTCCACCAGCGCACCCGGGGTGAAGTCGGTGGCAGGCCGTTCGGACATGGCAAACGCCCGCGCCGGAAAGCTGTCGCCGAACACCGGCATCGAGCGCGCCTGCTCCAGGTCTTTTTGAAAACCATTGGTGGAGATGTTCGCCAGGTTGTTGGCATGGGCCCGCTGCGCCAGTGCGTTCTGGCTGGCGCCGGTCATTGCCACATAAAGGTACTTGTCCACTGTCGTTCCTCTGCATGCCGGACGTTTGCCGCCCACTGCTGTGTCGCACAGCCATAAGCAATTTGCAGACCAACTTTTTTCTGGCGCATCAGACCCCGGTAAACAAAGGGGTTGAAGGGTTCGAGAGGGAATGGGGGAAATGTATCGAAGTCGAAAAACCGGCGGTGTGATGCCGCTTCACGGCAACACTTGGTTTAAAGGCGAATACCTGTGGCGAGGGAGCTTGCTCCCGCTCGATTGCGCAGCAATCGCCAAAAAGTGTAGGGCCGCTACGCAGCCCAGCGGGAGCAAGCTCCCTCGCCACGAAAATGCCTATATTCACGCACCGGCTTCCTTGCCCACCTCATACTCACGCAGCTTATTGGCAATGGTCGTATGGGACACCCCCAGCCGCTTGCCCAGTTGTCGGCTGCTGGGGTGTTCGGAATACAGCCGCTCCAGCACCGCCTTCTCGAAGCGTCCGACGATCTCGTCCAGGCCGCCGTCCAGGGAAAAGTCGCCAAGGGGTTGGCGCACGCCATAGTCCGGCAAACGGATGTGTTCGACCTTTACCGTCCCGCCATCGCACAGGGAAACGGCCTGGAACAGCACGTTTTCCAACTGTCGGACATTGCCCGGCCAATGGTAGTGCTTGAGGCGATCCATGGCCGCCGGCACCAGCTTGGGCAATGGACAGCCGATTTGCCGACTGGCCTGGTCGAGAAAATGCTCCACCAGCGGCATCAGGCCATCCAGGCATTCGCGCAGCGGCGGGATGTGCAGGGAGAGAACGTTCAAGCGGTGGTACAAATCCTGACGGAATTCGCCTCGGGCGCAGAGTTCGGACAGGTCCACCTGGGTCGCGCAGATCACCCGCACGTCGAGGTAGACCTCTTCGTCGCTGCCGACCCGGCGGAAGCAGCCGTCCTGCAAAAAGCGCAGCAGTTTCACTTGCAGGCGCGGGCTCATTTCCCCTACCCCATCGAGAAACAGCGTCCCGCCTGCGGTGAGCTCCAGCAGCCCCAGCTTGCCTTCGGCCCGGGCCCCTTCGAAAGCGCCGGGGCCATAGCCGAACAATTCTGTCTCGGCCATGGACTCCGGCAGCCCGGCACAGTTGAGCGCCATCAACGGCGACTGGCCCCGCGGGCTCGCCAGGTGACAGGCGCGGGCCAGCAGCTCCTTGCCGGTTCCCGTTTCGCCTTCTATCAATAGCGGCGCATCCAGCGGCGCCATGCGCCGGGCCTCGCGGACCACTGCCGCCATGACCTTCGAACTCTGGAAAATACTGTCGAAGCCGCGCAACTCCTGCTTGCGCACGTTGTAGATGCGCTCGCCCACCCGGTCGGCCCGGTGCAGCGTCAACACCGCACCGGCCATCGCTTCGCTGTCGTCGTGCTCCGATTGCAGCGGGGCGATGTCGGCGAGGAACACATCGCCCTTGACCTTGACCCGCAGCCCGTTGATGCGCGACTGGTTGGCGCGCACCAGTTCCGGCAGGTCAAAGTCCTCGGCGTAACGGGACAACGGGATCCCTGGCACCTCGTCCACCCGCACGCCGAGCAGCTGCGCCGCCGCCCGGTTGGCCGCGACGATGGAGCCGCCCATGTCGATGGACAGCACCGGAAACTCCAAGGCGCCCAACAAGGCGTTGAGTTCCATGTGCCGACGCTCGCTGGGCATCAGTCCTACGCGCTTGACGCCAAAGACACCGGCGATTCCTTCGAATTTCGGACGCAGCGCCTGGAACTGGATGTTGATCAGGTTCGGGCAGTGCAAGTAGATCGCGTTGCCATGTTCGCCGCCCACCTCACCCCGGGCGACGTTGATGCCGTACTCCACCAGCAGGTTGAGGATGTCCCGCAGGATGCCGATGCGGTTCTGGCAATGGACTTTGATGCGCATGAAAGGGCTCGATGTAGATGTGTGCAAGCAATGAGAGTAGGGGCTGCTTCGCAGCCCAGCGGGAGCAAGCTCCCTCGCCACAGGTTTCTGACCCGTTGCGCAAATAACCGTCAAGATTATGTGACAGTTGCAGGCCGATTCCCACCTGAAAATCCCGATAGCGGCGCAGCGCCAGACCAATCGTAACGAAAACCTTACGAACTAGCGCCCTTTCACACCTTTCCGCCCGGCCCGGCCCGCTGCACAAGGCCCCGCTTCGCGCTATCTCTAATACATCGCTGGACATAACAACAAACAGTCTTCCCCTTGAGGGAAATCAGCAGGAGAGCAGCATGAAGCAGACGCAGTACGTGGCCCGAGAGCCCGATGCGCAAGGTTTTATCCACTACACCGCCGAAGAACATGCAGTGTGGAATACGCTGATCACCCGCCAACTGAAAGTCATCGAAGGCCGTGCGTGCCAGGAATACCTGGACGGCATCGACAAGTTGGGCCTGCCCCACGACCGCATCCCGCAACTGAGCGAAATCAACCAAGTGCTGGGCGAAACCACGGGGTGGCAAGTCGCCCGGGTGCCGGCGCTGATCCCCTTCCAGACGTTCTTCGAATTGCTCGCCAGCAAGCGGTTTCCGGTGGCGACCTTTATTCGTACCCGCGAAGAACTGGATTACCTGCAAGAGCCGGACATTTTCCACGAGATCTTCGGCCACTGCCCGCTGCTGACCAACCCCTGGTTCGCGGAATTCACCCACACCTACGGCAAACTCGGCCTACAAGCCTCCAAGGAAGAACGCGTCTACCTGGCGCGCCTGTATTGGATGACCATCGAGTTCGGCCTGGTGGAAACGCCGCAAGGCCGGCGCATCTATGGCGGCGGCATCCTGTCCTCGCCCAAGGAAGCCGTGTACTGCTTGTCCAATGAGCCGGAGCACCAGGCGTTCGACCCGCTGGAAGCCATGCGCACGCCGTACCGCATCGACATCCTGCAGCCCTTGTATTTCGTGCTGCCAGAGCTCAAGCGCCTGTTTGACCTGGCCCACGAAGACATCATGGGCATGGTCAAGCGTGGTCGCGAACTGGGCTTGCACGCCCCGAAATTTCCACCCAAGGCCGCGTGACCCGCGACTTTTGATCCCAATTGAGTCTGTTGCACAACGCGGCTTTGCTTTAGCGTGGGTGCATCGACGCTTTTCAAATATTCGATCCAGGAAACACACCATGAACACTCTGAACCAAGCCCATTGCGAAGCCTGCCGCGCCGACGCCCCGCAAGTCAGCGACGAAGAACTGCCGATCCTGATCAAGCAGATCCCGGACTGGAACATCGAAGTGCGCGACAGCGTGATGCAGCTGGAAAAGGTATTCCTGTTCAAGAACTTCAAGCACGCCCTGGCGTTCACCAATGCCGTCGGCGAGATCTCCGAGGCCGAAGGCCACCATCCTGGCCTGCTCACCGAATGGGGCAAGGTCACCGTGACCTGGTGGAGCCACTCCATCAAAGGCCTGCACCGCAACGACTTCATCATGGCCGCCCGCACCGATGAAGTGGCCAAGACCGCCGAGGGCCGCAAGTAATGCATTTCGACGCCATTGGCCGGGTGCCCGGCGACCCGATCCTCGGCCTGATGGAGGCCTATGGAGCGGACAGCAATCCGAACAAGTTCGACCTGGGCGTGGGCGTCTACAAGGACGCCCTGGGCCTGACGCCCATTCTGGCGTCGGTGAAACTGGCCGAGCAGCGACTGGTCGATGGCCAAGCCACCAAAACCTACATTGGCGGCCATGGCGACGCCGTGTTCGGCCTGTTGATCAATGAACTGGTGCTGGGTGCCGATTCGCCGCTGATCAAGGAAAAACGCGCCGGCGCCACCCAGACCCCAGGCGGCACCGGGGCCCTGCGCCTGAGCGCCGATTTCATCGCCCAGTGCCTACCGGGCCGCGGCGTCTGGTTGAGCAACCCGACCTGGCCGATCCACGAAACCATCTTCGCGGCCGCCGGGGTCAAGGTCAGTCATTACCCTTACGTGGGCGCCGATAACCGCCTGGATTTCGAGGCGATGCTGGCCACCCTGGCCCAAGTGCCCAATGGTGACGTGGTATTGCTCCACGCCTGTTGCCACAACCCCACCGGCTTCGACTTGTCCCATGAGCAATGGCACCAGGTCCTGGACGTGGTTCGTAGCCGCGACCTGCTGCCGCTGATCGACTTTGCCTACCAGGGCTTCGGCGATGGGTTGGAGCAGGATGCATGGGCGGTCCGGCTGTTTGCCCAGGCGCTGCCTGAAGTGCTGGTCACCAGTTCCTGTTCGAAGAACTTCGGGCTGTACCGCGACCGTACCGGCGCGCTGATCGTGTGTGCGGGGGATGCGGAAAAACTCGTGGATATCCGCAGCCAATTGGCCAACATCGCCCGCAACCTGTGGTCGACGCCGCCGGACCATGGCGCGGCAGTGGTGGCGACGATCCTGGGGGACGCACAACTCAAGAGCCTGTGGGCCGACGAAGTCCAGGCCATGCGCCTGCGCATTGCCCTGTTACGCAATGGCTTGCTGGAAGCGCTCGAACCCCACGGTCTGCGCGAGCGTTTCGCCCATATCGGCGTGCAACGCGGGATGTTTTCCTACACCGGCCTGACGCCAAGACAGGTCAAGCACCTGCGCGAGCGCCACAGTGTGTACATGGTCGGCACCGGCCGGGCCAACGTGGCCGGCATCGACGCCACGCGCCTGGGCTTGCTGGCCGAGGCTATTGCGGACGCTTGCAGGTAATTGCCGCCTGTCTAAACACATAAACCTGTGGCGAGGGGATTTATCCCCGCTGGGCTGCGAAGCAGCCCCAAGACAATCAACTCAATCCGTCTAGTAGACCGAGGTGTCGGTATTTAGGGCTGCTTTGCAGCCCAGCGGGGATAAATCCCCTCGCCACAAATAAACTTCATTACAGATAAACCCTTTACCACAGCAGCAACGTCAAACGTTATGCGTCCAGCCCTGTCCACTCGCTGACAAACTCAGCCGTCTCCACCTTCGCCGCAATGCGCGCCTCCTTCTGCGGAGTGCCCAGGTAAAGGAAACCGATCACTTCCTCGCCATCGGCCAGGCCCAGCCCCTCGGCCACATGAGGCGAGTACGCCAGCTCACCGGTGCGCCATACACCGCCCACGCCCTGGGCATAAGCCGCCAGCAAGATGCCGTGGGCGGCGCAGCCGGCCGCCAACAATTGCTCGGATTTCGGGATCTTGAAATGGTCCTGCAAGCGGGCGATTACCACCACGACCAATGGTGCACGCAACGGCCCGTTGAGGGCCTTTTCCACAACCGCTTCGGGCACCAGCGGATCATTGAAGCGCGCCGCTTCGGCCAACAGTTCACCCAGGCGATACCGCGCTTGCCCTTCCACCGTCAGGAAACGCCATGGTCGCAACTGACCATGATCCGGGGCCCGCATCGCCGCGGCGAACATGACCTCGCGTTGTTCGGGCGTCGGCGCCGGGTCCACCAGGCGCGGGATGGAAACACGGTTGAGCAAAGCGTCGAGAGCCTGCATCGGCCACCTCCTGAAAAAAATGTCCGGCTATTCTAGACGCAAGCGGCGCCGGGTGCCGGTTTACATGCGGCATACCGTGGGTAGAATGGCGCCCTTCCCTTTCAGCCTGAGCGGACTTCATGGCGTTGCCGACCCTGCGGATCATCGGTTTCATCATCGGCATATTCCTGATCACCCTGGCGATCTTCATGGTCGTGCCCATGGCCACGCTGCTGATCTTCGAACGCACCCGGGACCTGCCGTCGTTCCTCTGGTCGAGCATGATCACTTTCGTCGCCGGCCTGGCCCTGGTCCTGCCCGGGCGCCCGGAGCACATCCACCTGCGCCCGCGCGACATGTACCTGCTGACCGTCAGCAGTTGGCTGGTGGTCTGTATCTTTGCCGCGCTGCCCTTCCTGCTGACCCAGAAAATCAGCTACACCGACTCGTTTTTCGAAAGCATGTCGGGGATCACGGCCACCGGTGCCACGGTCCTGAGCGGCCTGGACAGCATGTCCCCGGGCATCCTGATGTGGCGCTCGCTGCTGCACTGGCTCGGCGGTATCGGCTTCATCGGCATGGCGGTGGCGATCCTGCCATTGCTGCGCATTGGTGGCATGCGGTTGTTCCAGACCGAATCCTCGGACCGTTCAGAGAAGGTCATGCCCCGCTCCCACATGGTGGCGCGCTTGATCGTCGCCTCCTACGTGGGCATCACCATCCTCGGCACCCTGGCGCTGTGGTGGGCCGGGATGAGCCTGTTCGATGCCATCAACCATTCGATGTCGGCCATTTCCACTGGAGGCTTCTCCACCTCGGACCTGTCCTTGGCCAAATGGACCGAGCCGGCGGTGCACTGGGTCGCTATCGTCATCATGATCCTGGGCAGCCTGCCGTTCGCCTTGTACGTCTCGATGCTGCGGGGCAATCGCCGGGCGCTGATCAAGGACCAGCAGGTACAGGGGCTGCTCGCGGTGCTGCTGGTGACCTGGCTGGTGCTCGGCACCTGGTATTGGGCCACCACCGACCTGCATTGGCTCGATGCCCTGCGCCACGTGGCGCTGAACGTCACCTCGATCGTCACCACCACCGGCTTCGCCCTGGGGGACTACAGCCTGTGGGGCAATTTCTCGCTGATGCTGTTCTTCTACCTGGGGTTCGTCGGCGGCTGCTCCGGCTCGACGGCGGGTGGCATCAAGATCTTCCGTTTCCAGGTCGCCTACATCCTGCTTCGGGCCAACCTCAATCAGCTGATTCACCCCCGTGCGGTGATCAAGCAGAAATACAACGGTCACCGTCTCGATGAGGAAATCGTCCGTTCGATCCTCACCTTCTCCTTCTTCTTCGCCATCACCATCTGCGTGATCGCCCTGCTGTTGTCGCTGCTGGGCGTGGAATGGATGACGGCGTTGACCGGTGCCGCCAGTACCGTTTCCGGCGTCGGCCCGGGCCTGGGAGAGACCATTGGCCCGGCCGGCAACTTTTCACCGCTGCCGGACGCTGCCAAGTGGATCCTGTCCGCCGGCATGCTGCTGGGACGGCTGGAAATCATCACGGTGTTCGTGTTGTGTATTCCGGCGTTCTGGCGTCACTGACGGCTTGGTTCAGCCATCGCGCCCGGTACTCGCCGGGCGTGGTATCGAACCAGCGACGAAAGGCCCGGAAGAAATTGCTCGGGTCGGCGAACCCCAGCAGATAGGCGATTTCCAGCAGCGTCATGGTCGGTCGCGCCAAATACTGCTCGGCCAGTTCGCGGCGGGTGTCGTCCAGCAGCTTCTGGAAACTGGTGCCTTCTTCCTCAAGGCGTCGCTGCAAGGTGCGCTGGGACAAAAGCAGCTTCTGGGCCACCACCTCGCGCTTGGGCTCGCCCTGGGGCAGCAGCCGGCACAACACCTGCCGCACCTTGTGGGTGACACGACTTTCTGAAAAGCGCGCCAGGTACTCACCGGCAAAACGGTCATGGAGCTCGGCCATGGCCTCGTTGGCCGTGGGCAGCGGCGCCTCCATGTCACCCCGCTGGAAAATCAGTGCGTCGTAGGAAGCACCAAACACCAGCGGTGCGGGAAAGGCTTGTCGATAAGGCTCCATATCATTGGGTTCGGCACCCTGGAACAGCACCTTGACCGGGTGCAGGGCGCGTCCGGTCAGCCAGTTGCACATGGCCAGCGCGCAGGCCAGGGACGCTTCGGCACTTTGCCGGGTCGGCGGGAGATGGTCGCCATGCACGGTGAGGATCAGTCCGTAGCCCTCTTCCATCTGGCGAATACTCAAGTCGGCACTTTCGGCGATGATCCGCTGGTAACGCACCAGCCGCTGGAAACCTTCGATCAACGTGCGACTGGACATCAAGGCGTAGCCCACCACATGGAACGACGCCGGGCGCACCACCTTGCCCATGTTCAAGCCGATGGCCGGGTTGCCCGACAGGGTCTCCGCCAGTTGCCAGAGCCGCGTCATCGAATCCTGGGGGAACCGCGCGTCCGGGTCCTCCAACGCGTCGAAATCCAGCCCCAACTGTTTGAACAGCGCACGACAATCCAGGCTGTCCATTTCCAACGCCTTGACAATCCCCATCGCCCAGCTTGAAGAAGTCGTTCGTTCGCCCATGACGTTTTACTTGCATGACGAGCCGCAGGGTACGGCTGGATTTGCGAAGGATACAGCGTCAACCGTAAGACAGGACACTAGACTGGCGCCCATTGTCACTGGCCGTTGTGAATGATCCTTCTAGACTTCAATCAAGCCGTTGAAATGCAAAAACTCACCCGAACAACCACCACAGAGCCTGCAGTCGTGGAAAACACCCGAACATTCAATACGTTCGCCGAGTTCTATCCCTATTACCTGAGCGAGCACAGCAACAGCACCTGCCGACGATTGCACTTCGTGGGCACTTCCCTGGTGATTCTGATTTTCGCCGTGGCGCTCACGGTCGGCAGCGGCTGGTGGCTGCTCACCGTGCCTGTGGCCGGCTACGGTTTCGCCTGGGTCGGACATTTCTTTTTCGAAAAGAACCGCCCGGCCACCTTCCAGCATCCGTTCTACAGCCTGCTCGGTGATTTCGTCATGTATCGCGACATGTTGGCAGGCAAGGTGGCGTTCTAGGGTTTGTAGGAAAAAGTGCCTGCGTGACGATCATGCCGGCTCGGCGATTTTCACTGCCTTGAGCTGCGCCTCTCGCGCCTGGGCGTCCGCCAGCCGGTAGAGTTCGATCGAGCCGTCCCAATGCTCGATCAACGCCGTGCACGATTCGACCCAGTCGCCGCAATTGAGGTACTCCACCTCGCCCACCTGGCGGATTTCGGCATGGTGAATGTGCCCGCAGACCACGCCATCCAGCTCACGCTTCACGCATTCGTGGGCGATGGCCTCTTCGAAATCGCTGATGAAACTGACGGCGGTCTTGACCTTGTGCTTGAGGTACGCCGACAACGACCAGTAGCCATAGCCATAGCGCGCCCGCCAATGGTTGAGCCAGCGATTGAGCGTGAGGGTGAACTCGTAGGCCGAGTCGCCGAGGAATGCCAGCCAGCGGTGATAGCGGGTGATGACATCGAACTGATCACCGTGGATCACCAGCAGGTGCCGACCGTCGGCAGTCACGTGCACCGCTTCGTCTACCAACTGGATATTGCCCAGGATCAGTTTCGAGTAGCGGCGCAGGAATTCGTCATGATTGCCGGTGACGTAGATCACCTCGGTGCCGCGCTTGCTCATGGTCAGCAGGCGCCGGATGACGTTGGTGTGGGCTTGCGGCCAATACATGCCGCCGCGCAGCTTCCAGCCATCGATGATGTCGCCTACCAGGTAGATCCGGTCAGCCTGGTAGCCCTTGAGAAACTGCGACAAGTGTTCGGCCTGACAATCCCGGGCACCCAGGTGTACATCGGAAATCCACAGGGTGCGAACACGCTGTTTACGGCTGGGCCTGGCGAGCTCGGCACTGGTCATTGGGCAACCCTCTGATCGTTTTTGCCACTGTGCACCGCAGCGGTTAATGGCCCATGACAAACACAAGTCCATTACATGACAGCGCGGGGCGTCGTGCCCTCGGTGTATGCTGGCGGCCTGACACGGGAGACCGCGATGAGACCGATCCTCACACTGCGCCACTACAGCCACGACCTGATCGTCCACAGCCATGAGCATGCCCAGCTGGTGTTCGGGCTGTCCGGCGCGCTGGATTTCGAGGTCGAGGGGTGCGGCAGCCAAGTGGTCCAGCAGAGCTTCGTGGTGATTCCCGCCGGTGCGCATCACGCTTGCGGCAGCCCCCACGGCAGCCGTTGCCTGGTGCTGGACGTGCCCAGTGACGATTGGGTCGGACAATGCCTGGGCGATCACGCCGACGCCAGCCGCCGCTTGCTTGACGGCACCGCGCGCCTGCCCCTGGATGCGGGGCAAAGCCAGTTGGTCAGTTGGCTGGCGGGCAGCCCGATGGACGATCCGCTGATCGCCCAGCAAGGCGCTGTACTGCTTCTGGCGAGTCTCAATGGCGCTCGCCAGGAAACAAACGGTGGCCGGCGCCTGCCCTACGCCGCGCTCAACGCCCACATCGACCAGAACGCCGCCTATCCCCTGCAAGTGGCGGACCTGGCGCGGGTCGCCGGCCTCTCCAGTGCCCGGCTGCACGCCCGGTTCATCGCTGAGTGCGGGCAAACCCCGATGGACTACATCCGCAGCCGCCGCTTGCACAAGGCCGTGACGCTGCTGCGCGATTCGGACCTGCCCATCGGCGAAATCGCCCACCGGGTCGGCTACAACTCCCAGAGCGCCTTCGCCGCCGCCGTGCTGCGTGAGTTTGGCACCTCGCCGGGCAAGTTGCGACGCTCGCGCTAGGTCCCCGCTAGATCCGCGCTAAAAATCGCTAGGATCGCGACAGACAAAAACGGCGGGCAACGGGTTCAATACCTCGACGTTCAACCGTTTCACAAGGATCGCAATGACGCCCCGTACCGCCCTCGGCGCCCTGCACATCGGCGCACTCATGTTTGGCCTGACCGGTGTATTCGGCAAACTCGCCGCCGCCTCGCCGACGGTCATCGTCTTCGGTCGCGCCGTCTTCGCCGTGCTCGCCCTGGCCGTGTTCGCCCAGTTCGCCAGCCGTGCCCGCTGGCGCACATTGCGGACACAGGATCTCAAGCGCCTGCTGCTGGGCGGGTTGCTGTTGACTGGACACTGGGTGAGCTTCTTTCTGTCGGTCAAAATCGCCGGGGTGGCGATCGCCACACTCGGCTTCGCCAGTTTCCCGGCTTTTACCGTGCTGCTCGAGGGGCTGATCTTTCGCGAGCGCATTCGCGCCAACGAAGTCCTCCTGGTGGTGTTGGTGAGCATCGGCCTGGTGTTGGTCACCCCGGCCTTCGACCTGGCCAGCGGCGCCACCACCGGGCTCTTGTGGAGCGTGGCCTCGGGGCTATTGTTCGCCTTGCTGTCGCTGACCAACCGCGCCAGCGCCGAACACGTGCCGCCGGTGCAGGCAGCGCTGTGCCAGAACGTCGTGGTGGCGGCATGCCTGTTGCCCATGGCTGCGCCTCAACTGGGTGACGTGCGCCCGCTCGACTGGCTGTGGATCGGGTTACTCGGCGTGTTCTGCACGGGCCTGGCCCACAGCCTGTTCGTCGCCAGCCTGGCGGTGATCAAGGCCCGGACCGCGGCGGTGGTCTTCACCATGGAGCCGATCTACGGTATCACCATGGCCTGGCTGCTGTTCGGTGAAGAACCGACACTGCGCATGTTGCTGGGCGGCGTGCTGATCATCGTCGCCATTGTGGTCTCAAGCCAACTGGCCGGGTCGAGGAAAACCGGGGTGGGCGCCGAAGCGCCGTCTCACTGAACCCGGTCGTTGTGACCCAAGTCCCGCTCCGGATCGATCTGGTCGCGAACCCGCTGCTTGAGCACCTTGGCCTCGGGAAAACCACCATCGGCCTTGCGCTCCCAGATCTGCGCACCATCGCAACTGATATGGAACACCCCGCCTGTACCCGGCACCAGCGAAACCGCGGCCAGATCGTCACCAAAGGTGCTGAGCAACTCCTGGGCGAGCCAGGCGGCACGCAGCAACCATTGGCATTGTGTGCAGTAGGTGATGACGACTTGCGGCTTGTGTTCGCTCATTGCAGATGAACTCCCGGGTTCGAAGGCACCGCCATGATACCGGCCTTTGTCCGAACACTCCCGAGTGAACAGCACAAACCGGGAGCAAAGCTTGCTCGCAATAGCGATGGGTCAGCTTGCATCGATGTTGAATGGGCCGCCCTTATCATCGCGAGCAAACTTTGCTCCCACAGCGGGCAGCGTGCTTTGAGCCGTTTTCAGCGAATCCCAGCCAACAGTACCCGGGCGGTCTCCTTGAGAGGGTCATCCGCTTCCTGGAGCAGTTCTTCAAGCAACGCGACGGCGGTTTTCAGGTCCCCGTCATCGATGCAGTTCTGTGCCTGCTCCAGCTTGATCGACGGCTCTGGCGCCTGAGGTTCGAGGGAGATGGGCTCAAATGGCAACGCCTCGAGCTCCAGCGACTGCTCTTCATCGGCGAAGCCATCGAGGAAAGCGTCGTCCAGCGACTCGGTTTCCAGCGGTGCGCCCCATTGCAGTTCCGATTCGTCAGGGCCCGAGAGGGACAGTTCCTCGCCCGCATCGGGGGCAGGCTTGCGGGCGCTTTTTTCCACCGGGGTGTCCGGGGGGCCTGCCAGGTCCCAGCTGGTTTCCAGGGACAGTGCGTCCAGGTCTAGCTCGAACTCGTCGTGAGACAACCGGGCTTCCGGTTCAGGTTGAAGGTCAGGCTCAGGCTCAGGCTCAGGCTCAGGCTGAAGGACAGGCTCAGGCTGAAGTTCGGGTTCCGGTGCAAGCGCTGGAACCGCCGCCAGAGGTAGCGCGGTGGCCACGCCGGGAGCAGCGATAATATTGATCCTGGGGTAGCGTGCGCGCACCTCCTCCAGTGTCGAGGCGGCGACGCCCTGGGCCGACAAATGCTGTTCCTGGGCCTGGAAACCGATGACATCACCCTGCTTGCCCAGCACTTCCAACAACTTCAGGCCCAGGTCGGTACGCTCCGGCTCGGCCAGCAAGGCGGCACGCAACAACCCAGCCGCTTCGGTAAAACGACCATAGGTCAGGTAAATCCCGACGCCCTCCAGCACATCGCCCGAGGGCGCGTCCCCGTTGTTGAACGATGAGGCGATCTCGGGGCGCTCGGTGTCGCTGGTCGAGGCATAGTCCTCGGCGTCATCTTCCAGCATGGGTTCGGACTGCTCGGCGATCGGCTGCGCGTCGGCCTGCTGTTGCTGTCGACGACGAATCAACAGCAGCAGCGCGACCAGCGCCAGCAGGCCCGCCAGTCCAGCTATCCACAGCCAGTCGATCTCCTCGGCCTGCTCAGCCGGCGCCTCGACGGGTGGCTCGCTCGGGGCGGGCACGGCGCCAGCCGCTTCGGCCTGCGGTTGCGCCGCCGCAACGGGGGGCGGTGCGGTCTCGGCCAACCGCGCTTGCAACTCGCTGATCTGTTTGCGCTGCGCGGCGATTTCTTCGTCCTGTGCCTGGAGCCGGGCTTGCAGTTCGTCGATGGTTTTCTGTTGCTGCTGGTTCTGTATGACGCTGGCGGCCAATTGCTCATCGGACGCAACGGCAGCAGGCCCTGGCGCCGGTGCGGCAGAAACCGGCAACACGGCAGAATCGGGCAACAACAGACGCTGGCCAATGGCGAGTCGATCGCTGCCAGGGTTCAAGGCTTTTATCCCTTGCATCAGCTCATTGACCGAGGCGTTGCTGCCGGCGTCATGCAGGCGCTTGGCGATGATCCAGGGGTTGTCCCCCTGCACCACGGTGTAACGCTTGCCCTGTGCAGCCGGAGGCGGCTTGATGGCAGACGCAGGCTGGAGCGGTATCGACGACTGGGACGCTGCGGAAGGCTCGTCGGCGACCGGCACGACACCCGGCGTGCCCGGTGGATCGATGAGCACGGTGTATTCGCGCAATACGCGTCCGCTGGGCTGATTGACCTGCACCAGGAAGTTGAGGAACGGTTCCTCCACCGGTTTGCTGGAGGTCACCCGAATGAAGCTGCGCCCATCGCGCAGCACCGGGGTAAAGCGCAGGCTGTTGAGAAAGAACGCCCGTTCCACACCGGCTCGATTGAAATCGTCCGGGCTCGCCAGGCTGGCCGACAGCTCGCCCTCGCCAAGCCCGGCCACATCGACCAGAGCAATATCGGCGCGCAACGGCTGGTTCAGCGCAGAATGAAGAGTGATCTCCCCCAACCCCAGCGCCGAGGCCAAAGCCGTATACCCCAAGGCCCCCACGACAACCGACACGCTGGCCCAACGGCGCAACGTGGACTGCAAACTTCCAAACATGGGCATCCCTTTCGATTACGGACTGAGCGAAACGCTTCCAATACGAGGCTTGTTACTGGTTATAGTTCGCTACGCGCCGAATCACAAAAGTCTGATGCCACGGATATGCCTCAGGATTTTTCCAGATTGGCCAGGACGATGCCGTGGACCCGCATGCAAACGCGCATATCCGCCTCGTCGATACCCTCGAACAACTCTCGACGCAATTGCGTGGCGATGGTCTCGATCTGTTCGATCAGCGGTCGGGCCGGGGCGCACAATACGATTTTCTTGGCCCGACGATCTTCCGCCACCGCCTGGCGCTGCACCAGCCCCTGGGTTTCCAGGCTGTCGAGCAATCGAGCCAGGGTCGGCCCTTCGACGCCGACACTCTGGGCCAATTCGCGCTGGGTCGGCGCCTGTTCGAAGCGGGCCAGGTGCAACAGCACCAGCCATCGCGCCTGGGACAGGCCCATCCCGGCCAGGCGACGATCCAACTCGGCACGCCAGCCACGAGACATTTGCGCCAGTTGCATGCCAAAGCGGTGTTGATCGGTTAACGGCATAAAAAAACTCATCAGATCTGAAATAGAGAAAAACTAATTATTAGTCAGCTAAGCATGAGCTTTGGATTCAAGCAAGGCTCGTTCCGCACTGAATCGTTAAAGGAAGGTAACTGACTGATCAGACTTCAAATTCCGATTGCAACGCAGCCCTGACGCAATACAGGACCCCTTCCGGTACCCGACCGGCAAACAGCTCGGCGATTTCCGATACCGAGGGCAATTCGCCCTCGCCATCCAGAAAGGCATCCTGCACCTCGCCCAACAAGTCTTCAGGCAAGTCCAGCGCCTGCTCCAGCGACAATTGCTGCTGGCCGATAGCGTCGGCCAGCATTGTGTAGACGTTTTTTTCCGAGCATTGCAATTGCCCGGCGATTTGCACCGGCGTCATGCCGGCCCGGGCCAGGGTGATCAATTCGTGGCGGACATCGGCCACCGCTTTCGGCGCCTCGCCCTCGCCCCCCAGCACCTGGAGGAAAGCCTCGCCGTAACGCTCCAGCTTGCGTGCGCCCACGCCGCTGACCCGGGCCATCTGTGCCAGGGAAGTGGGTTGGCTACGGAGCATTTCGAGCAAGGTGGAGTCGGGGAAGATGACGTAGGGCGGCACGCCGTGCTCCTCGGCCAGTTTGCGCCGCAGGGCACGCAGGGCCTCCCACTGATCGCGCTCCTCGCCACGCACCAGTTGGCTGGCCTGGCTCTTGCTGCTCTTGACCGCCGTCGCGGGCTTGAGATCACGCCGCAGCTCAAGGGTGACCTCGCCCTTGAGCAAGGGCCGGCAATGCTCGCTCAGGCGCAGGCCGCCGTAACCTTCCAGGTCGATATCGGCCAGGCCGCGCGCCACGAGTTGGCGGAACAATGAGCGCCATTCACCCTCGCTGCGGGCCTTGCCCACACCGAATACCGAAAGGTGCTGATGGCCAAAGTTGCGGACCTTCTCGTTGTCCTTGCCCAGCAACACGTCCACCAGGTGCCCGACGCCATAACGCTGGCCGGTGCGGAAAATCGCCGACAATGCCTGGCGGGCCGGCTCGGTGGCGTCCCAGGTTTCGACGCCGTCGACGCAGTTGTCGCAATGCCCGCACGGTTGGGGCATATCTTCGTCAAAATAGGCCAGCAGGGTCTGGCGGCGGCAGCGGGTCTCTTCGCACAGCGAGAGCATGGCGTCGAGCTTGTGCTGCTCCAGGCGCTTGTGGCGCTCATCGCCTTCGGAGTTCTGCAGCATCTGCTTGAGCATCACCACGTCTTGCAGGCCGTAGGCCATCCAGGCATCGGCCGGCAAGCCATCACGGCCGGCACGTCCGGTCTCCTGGTAATACGCCTCGAGGGACTTGGGCAGGTCCAGGTGCGCGACGAAGCGCACGTTGGGCTTGTCGATGCCCATGCCGAACGCCACGGTGGCCACCATGATCAGGCCTTCCTCGTTGAGGAAACGCTTCTGGTGGTAGGCCCGCAGGTCGTTGGGCAAGCCGGCATGATAGGGCAGCGCCGGGAACCCCTGTTCACAGAGGAACGCCGAGACCTCATCGACCTTTTTACGCGACAGGCAATAGACGATGCCGGCATCGCTGCGCCGCTCGCCGAGGAACGCCAGCAACTGCTTGCGCGGCTGCTCCTTGGGCACGATGCGATAGAAGATATTGGGCCGGTCGAAGCTGGACAGGAACCGCTCGGCTTCCTGCAAATGCAGGCGCTCGACGATTTCCTCACGGGTACGCTTGTCGGCGGTGGCGGTCAGGGCGATGCGCGGCACGTCGGGGAACAGTTCGGCCAGTTGCCCCAGTTGCAGGTATTCGCGGCGGAAATCATGGCCCCATTGGGACACGCAATGGGCCTCGTCGATGGCGAACAGGGCCACTTCCAGGCTTTGCAGAAACGCCAGCATGCGCGGCTGCACCAGGCGTTCGGGCGCCAGGTACAACATCTTCACTTCGCCCCGCTTGATCCGTGCTGCCAGGTCGCGCTGCTGCTCGGCGCTCAGGGTGGAGTTCAGCGAAGCCGCGGCCACGCCCAGTTCCTCCAGCGTCGCGACCTGGTCGTCCATCAAGGCGATCAGCGGCGAAACCACCACTGCCAGGCCATTGCGCAACAACGCCGGCACTTGGTAGCACAAGGACTTGCCGCCGCCGGTGGGCATGAGCACCAGGGCATCGCCACCGCTGGCCACGCGCTCAATAATGGCACCCTGACGGCCACGGAAACTGTCGTAGCCGAAGATGTCCTTGAGGACGCGTTGAGCCTGTTCGAGCATAGAAACTCCAAAAATCACCGAAACATCCCTGCAAGGCTGGCTCAGAATCACAAACGCTGTGCCGGCAAATCGTAAGTGCGCATTTCGAACCGCCGGGACGCCGCAGGGCATCACAAAACGCGGCAGTATACCCGAGGGCTTCGTTGCGAAGGGGGTTGCTGACCAGAGGTGCCGATTTGAGCAAGGGTCCTGTGGCGAGGGAGCTTGCTCCCGCTGGGACGGTCCGACGCTTCGGGCGAAGCGACCCCAAAAGACAGGGCCGCTGCGCGGCCCAGCGGGAGCAAGCTCCCTCGCCACAGGTGAGATGTGTCCGGCCCCGGCACCTATGCAGCAGGCAAATACTCCACGCGGCTGGCCTGGGCGCTCAAGAAGGCCTAGAATTCCTGCATTGTTTATTCCCCCAAGGTAGCCCGTAATGTCCTTCGCTGAGCAACTGACCCGCCTGCAAGTCTTCCTCGACGCCGATGAGCTGCACGAAGAGGCGCTGGATTACGTGGCCGCTCATGGCTATCTGACCGCCCTGTCGATCTGCTCCGAGCAGGTGCCCGATCGTGAATGGATCGACGCGCTGTTCGCCGAAGAGCCGCATTACACCGACGAAGCCCAACGCACCGAGATCGAAGCCACGCTGGTCGGCCTCAAGGCCCACATCGCCCGTCAACTGGCCTCCGACGAGGAGTTCGAGCTGCCGTGCGAACTGGACCTGGGTGACGAACCGGACGATTCGGAACTGCGCGGCTGGTGCATCGGCTTCATGGAAGGGGTATTCCTGCGCGAAGCCGCCTGGTTCGAGACCGCCGAAGAGGAAGTCAGCGAAATGCTGCTGCCGATCATGGTCGGTTCCGGCCTGTTCGACGAGCAACCGGAGTTTTCCGACATCGCCGCGGACGCGAACCTGATGGACGACATGATCGTCCAGATCCCCGAAGCCCTCACGGCCCTGTACTTGCTGTGCAACGCCCCGGACGAGAAACCGGCGATCCTCAAGCCTCGTCACCACTGAGTGCCCGGGTGTCGACGCCCATTGGCAATCGCCCGCTGATCCTGCGTTACGCTCTGCTGGCCATCGGCTGGCTGAGCGTGGTGCTGGGGGTCATCGGCATCTTTCTCCCCGTTCTGCCCACCACGCCGTTCCTGCTGCTGGCCGCAGGCTGCTTCGCCCGCAGCTCGCCGCGTTTCTATCAATGGCTGGTCGGGCACCCCCGCCTCGGCCCGTGGATCCGCGACTACCTCAACGGCAACGGCATCCCGCTCAAGGGCAAGGTCTACGCCATCGGCCTGATGTGGGCGAGCATCCTCCTCTCCTGCTACCTGGTACCCCTACCGTGGGCGCGGGGGTTCATGCTGACCAGTGCGGTGTTGGTGACGGTTTATATCCTCCGGCAAAAGACACTGCGCAAATCCTGAGAACACAGACCTTGCCGGCGACAGCGCTGCACCTGTTGGCAAGATCTGTGGGAGCAAGGCTTGCCCGCGATAGCGATCTCGAGTATCGCCATCGCGAGCAAGCTTTGCTCCCACAACCCGAGGAATAGCCTCCCTCGTCACAAAAACCCGCCATTTCCAACCTGGGAATGGCGGGTTTTGTCGTTTCAGTTCAGCTCACACCGTGTCCACCTTCAACGAGTGATCGTTCAGCATCCCGTTGATGATCGTCGCCGTATCCGCCCCGGCGACCAGACCGCCGGCCCCGGGGGTGACGCCGTAATGGCTGGCGAGGTTGACGCCGGCCAGGTCGATGGTCTGGCTCGGCGTAGCACCGGCGGTAGCGCTGACGTCGATGCTGGTCACGACCGATGCACCGCTGCCGGTAACGGTGAAGTGCAGATAATCGTCCAGCGACGCCGTGCTGCCGTTTTCCCCGAGCAGCAATTGGGACAGGTCGAGCTTGTCCACGCCTGGGGTGAAGTCGCTGATCACATCGTGACCACTGTTGCCGGCGTGCCATTGAAAGGTATCGGCGCCACTGCCGCCGGTGAGGGTGTTATTGCCCAGGCCGCCGATCAGCAGGTCGTCGCCGCCACCCCCGTTGAGTACGTCATGACCCAGGCCACCGTCGATACGGTTGTTGGCGCCGTCACCGGTGAGGGTGTCGTTGAAGTTCGAGCCGACGAGGTTTTCGATGCCGGTCAGGGTATCGGTGCCCGCTCCCAAGGTATTTTGCGCGGCCAACAGCCCCAGGTTGACGGTAACGCCGGCCGTCGCGTGGACATAGCTGGCCGTGTCGTTGCCAGTGCCGCCGTCGAGCAGGTCGTTGCCCGTGCCGCTGTAGAGCAAGTCATTGCCTGCCCCACCGTGCAAGGTGTTGTTGCCTGAACCCGCGCTGAGGATGTCGTTGCCGTCGCCCGCATTGAGGGTGTTGTCACCGCTGCCGGCCAACAGCACATCGTCCCCGCTGGTGCCCGTCAGGGTATGGCCGGCCTGGTAGGTGATACCCACTGCCGCACTGTCGCTGCCGCCGTGGTTGTCGCTGGCGGTGTAGGTGCCGTGATAGTCCGGCGTGCTGTCCTGGGCGCCCGCGTAGTTGACGGTCAGGGTCAGTTGGTAATTTTCCGCGCCATTGACGTTGCCATTGCCCGGGTTGGGGATGTTGGTGACGTGGATCTGGTAATCGCCATCGGCCGCCGCAGTGAACGAGGCGCCGTCGGCAATCGCGATGAAAGGCCCGCCGTTGAGTGAGTATTCCAGGGTGATATGCCCGGCCGCCAGATTGTGGTCCAGGGTCAGGGTTTCGCCCTGCTTGAGGCTGATATTGAGCCGGTCTTCATCGTTGGCATTGTTGTTGGACACCGCCCCCAGCGCTCCACTGACCACCAACACCGCCGTCATGCTCACGGCGTTGGCGACGAAGGTGCTGCGGTCGAGGTTGATCGACTGCACATTGTTGCCGGTGAAGCTGACCGTGCCGGTGCTGCCGGTGAAGTCGCCCCCCTTGGCCGTCCAACCGATGTTGAAGCTGGTTGGCGTGGCAGTGAGCGGATCGCCGTTGGCGTCGCTGTCGTTGCCCAGCAGCAGCTCCCCCGGCACCACGATATTGCCCGACAGCACGTTGGTGATGACGTTGTCGTCCACGGCCACAGGCGGGCTGTTGGGCACGACCTTGATGACCAGGTTGGAATTGGCCAGGTCGCCGTCATTGTCGCTGACGGTGTAGCCGATGCTTTCGGTGATCAGCGTGCTGGTGGTGGTCTGGGAGGTGTAGCTGTACTCGCCCGTGTCGAGATTCACCACCAGGGTACCGTTATGCGCGGTGGCGATGCTCAGGGTGTTGTCGGCGGTGTTGAAGCTGCCATGGTCGGCCCCTCCGCTGACCGTCAGCGCGCCCTGCCCGCCATTGGCTGCAGGGTTGTAGCTGTACGTGGTGCCATCGACCACCAGGCTCTTGACGAATCCACCGTCGGCGCCGAACGAGCCGCCCTCGCCCAATAGGCTGCCAGTGACAGGAACCCCTTGCACAGTGCCGGAGAGCACCGAGTTGAGCTGATTCAAGTCGGTGACCACCACGGCATTGGTGTCGGTGTGGGTGCTGCCGTCGTAGGCCAACGGGTCGAGGTTGGCATTGCTGACGCCGCTGCCCAGGCCGATGGCGTAGTTCTTGATGCCGTTGGCGTCGAGGAAGGCTTTCCAGGCCGCTTCATCCGCTGCGCCGGTTTCCTGGCCCGACGTCGGCTTGCCGTCGGAGAAGAAGTAACCGACGTTCTGCGCCCCGGTCAGTTGCCCGGAGGTGACGAACGCGGTCTTGGCCGCCGCTACCGCCGCATCGTAGTTGGTGCCGCCACCCGCCGACAGGCTGGTGAGGAGTGTCTTGGCGGTCGCCACATCCACCCACACCGAGGTCTGGTCGGTGGCGCTGCTGCTGAACGTCACGAGCTGGACTTTCACCTCGCCCAAGTCATCGTATTTGTCGAGCAAGGCACTGATGGCCTGTTTCGCCAGGTCCAGCCGCGACAGCCCCGCCACGCCGGAAGGGTCGGCCATGCTGCCGGACACGTCGAGCACGATCAGCAGGTTCGAATCGACCTCCACCGCCGTCACCGAACGCTCGGACGCAACGGCGCTGGGCATGTCGTCGACAATGTTGATGACGATGGTGTTGGTGGCGGTGTTGCCCAGCGAATCCGTGGCCTTGTAGGTGAAGCTTTCACTCAGCACGTTCGGACCGTCGTTGGCGCTGGGTGTTGTCGTGGCTGGCGAGGTCAGGGTGTAGGTGTAGCTGCCATCGGGGTGGAGCAACAACTGGCCGTAGGCTCCCGTGGCACTGCCCACCAAGGTAAAGGTCACGGCGCCGACGGCATTGCTCACCGAGCCGACAAGGCTGCCGCTGGCCGTTTCGCCGCTATCGCTCGGGTCGCTGCCGGCGACGGTGCCGGGGGCCAGGTCCTGGCCATCCTGGTGAAGGTCGAGGGCTTTTTCATAAACGCTGATTTCCTGGTCGGACGCGGCGACGAGGCAGTTCTGATGGACATCAATGGTGAGTGTGGTGGTGCTTTCGTCGCCATCGGCATCGCGCACGGTGTAGGTGAACACGTCGGTGGCATCCGCAGCGCTGACACTGTTCGGATTGCTGTGATAGACCGCGTTGCCATTGGCGTCCAGGGTCAGGTAGCCATAAGTACCGTTGATCTGGCTGTCGAGGCCACCAATCGCCGAGGTTGACGTATCGCTGCCCGCACGCACACCAATGACCGCCCCCGTCACGGCCGGTCCATCGGCGCCGCCCACATCGTTATCCAGCACGTTGCCGCTAACCATTTCACCTTCGTTCACCGAGGCGTAATCGGCATGGGCTGTGGGCAGGTCATCGACGATGTTCACATCGAGATTGCCAGTGGCGATGGTGCCGTTGTCGTCGGTGGCGACCACCGTGAAGTGCTCACTGAGGCTGTTGGCGCCGTTGCCATTGGGATGGGCTTCGTTGTCCAGCAAGGTGTAGCTGTAGCTGACCACGCCAGTGCTGGCGTTGTAACCGGTGATGGTCAGGGTGTTGCCCAACGCCGTGGTGATAGATTGCGGGAAGCCAGCGGCCACGCCGCCCGTGACCACGTTGATGCCACCGACACTCAGGGTCTGCACACCGTCCAGCGCGGTGACGGTGAAGGTGCCGCTCTGGGTCAGCGCCGAGGCGTTCGGGCTGCTGCCGTCGCTGAGGTTTTTCTCTTGGACGGTCAGTTCACCGCCTTCGGTGTCGAGGCCGGTGATCGTCACTGGATCGTCGTTGTTGTGGACTTGCAGCACCAGGTTCGCGGTGCTGCTGTCGCCGTCGGCATCGGTCAGGGTGTAGGCAAAGGTTTCGCTGCCGTTGCCGCCGCCGTGCAAACCTTTGAAATCGGCGTCGGCGCTGTTGAGGGTGTAGGTGTAGGAACCGTCGGCGTTCAGCACCAGGGTGCCGTAGGTGCCGGTGAAGGTGCCCGGCGTGACGGGACCGGAAACAACCTGGTCCGCCCCTTGGGTGTCGTTGCTCAGGACATTGCCGGTCAGGGTCAGGTGGGTTTCCGACGCGCTGCTGGCGTTGCTGTCGTCCACGGCTTTCGGCAAATCATCGACGACGTTCACATCGAGATTGCCAGTGGCGATGGTGCCGTTGTCGTCGGTGGCGACCACCGTGAAGTGCTCACTGAGGCTGTTGGCGCCGTTGCCATTGGGATGGGCTTCGTTGTCCAGCAAGGTGTAGCTGTAGCTGACCACGCCAGTGCTGGCGTTGTAACCGGTGATGGTCAGGGTGTTGCCCAACGCCGTGGTGATAGATTGCGGGAAGCCAGCGGCCACGCCGCCCGTGACCACGTTGATGCCACCCACGCTCAGGGTCTGTACGCCGTCCAATGCGGTGACGGTGAAGGTGCCGCTCTGGGTCAGCGCCGAGGCGTTCGGGCTGCTGCCGTCGCTGAGGTTTTTCTCTTGGATGGTCAGTTCACCGCCTTCCGCATCAAGCCCCACCAACACCACCGGATCGTCATTGTTATGCACCTGCAGCACCAGGTTCGCAGTGCTGGTGTCGCCGTCGGCGTCGGTCAGAGTGTAGGTGAACGTCTCGGTGCCGCTGCCTCCGCCATGCAGCGCAACGAATTGCGGATCGCTGGTGTCGAGCGTGTAGGTGTACGTGCCATTGGGATTGAGCACCAAGGTGCCGTAGGTGCCCGTGAACGTACCGCCGATGATCGGCCCGCTGTCGGGGCCGGTGGGGATACGGTCGGCGCCCTGGTGGTCGTTGAGCAATACATTGCCGGTGAGGGTGACCAGGGCTTCCGAAGCGGTGCTGGGGTGGCTGTCGTCGATCGCCTGAGGCACATCGTCGGTGATGTTGACGTCCAGGGTTCCGGTGGCGCTGTCACCGTCGCTGTCGACCGCCACGATCGGGAACTGTTCGGTGATGTTGTTGGCACCGCCACCGGTGGGGTGGGTCTCGGCACCCGTCAGGGTGTAGCTGTAGCTCACCACCCCGGTGGCCGGGTCGTAACCGGTAATGGTCAGCGTGTTGCCCAGCGCCGAGGTGATGGTTTGCGCAAAGCCTGTGGGTACGCCGCCCGCAATCACGCTGACGCCGCCGATGCTCAGGCTGCTCAGCCCGTCAGGAGCGGACACCGTGAAGGTACCACTTTGCACGAGCGCGCCTGGATTACTGGCCGAACCATCAGGCAGGTTGGCTTCATGGGTGGTCAGTTCTCCGCCTTCCACGTCGACTCCGCCGAGGGTCACGGGGTTGTCGGGAGGCGTCACCGGCGGCACGGTACCGTCGTTGCCGTTGTTGTCCGGTGCAACCGCCGGGCGCAACTCGGGGAACTCAGGTACCCCATTGAACCCGGCGGTGGGGAAACCGATCTGCGGTTCGACCCGGCCTCCTACCTCCTCCAGCAATACAAAACTGTGACCACCGCCCAGGCCACCGGGAGTATTTCCCGCCCCGGGGCCTGCAGCCGTGGCTTCGCCGGCCTGAGTCGGGTCGGCACCGGCGGCGATGGCTTGTTGCAGTTTCTGCACATCGGTCAGTTGGGCATCACTGGGAGTCGCCGCGTCGGGCGTGTCGGCATGAGGTGCCTGGTTGGCGAGCAACTGTGGGGTCAGCGTCAAATCGCTTTCACGCCCCAGCGTCAATTCATGGCCGTTGTTCAGATGCACGGCCACGGCCCCTTCGGCACCGGTGATCAGGTGTTCGCCAGCGTACAGTCGATCACCTTCGACCAGAGGCCGCCGCAGACCGCCTGCCGCCTCTGCGAAAACCTGCCCCACCACTTTGCTGACGGTACCGATGAGCGCTGCCATGTGCATTTCCTCCGCTGCCAACCGCAGTCGGCGCCTGTCTGGGTGAAGAAAACCGTGCTCAGGATGGCGCCAGGAAAGCTGGAAAATCTGCCAGTTTTCGCGGGGTTGGAATGCACTAGCCATTCGCCACAGTGACAAAAAACCGTCACCAAAACCCCGTTCCCATGTTGCCCTTTCGGCACTTCTTCACGTCACTCGTAAATTTCAAAGGAACTTTTATTGACGCCTAAAAGCCGTCAGAACCCGCAGATTCAAAGGCTTTCGCTCTGAACAATGTGCCGCTTTTTTCCGAGCACATAAGTTTTTTTCGACATAGGTGTTATGAAAAATTCTTCTTAGGTTTCCCGCAGGATGTTCTTAGCTGTGTTGTTACAAGGTTGAAACGGTTTTGATCTTAACTTCGCCAATATTTTGACGACAAGCCTGCAATACACACCTAAGGAGATGCACCCCATGCGCGTTCTACACCCCCTCTGCAGCGCGGTTCTACTGGCCACGGCCTGCTCTTGCGCGCAGGCCATGTCCTTGACCGAAGCGATCCAGAGCACCATCGCCACCCACCCGGAGCTGGCGCAACGGGTGGACAGTCGCCTGTCGGCCAATGAGGACGTCAAGGTGGCCAGGGGGGGCTTTTTCCCATCGGTGGATTTGAACGCCGGCTACGGGCGCGGCTATACCGACAGCCCCACTACCCGCTCATCGGGTAATCACCACACCAATGTCCTGACGTACACCCAGTCGGAGCTGCGCCTGCGGCAGATGATCTTCGACGGGTTCAACACCGCCAATGAAGTGGAGCGCACCAAAGGCGTGGTCAACTCTCGCGCTTATTACGCGCAAGGCACCGCCCAGGACCTGGCACTGCGCACCATCGAGGTCTACCTGGAAGTGCTCAAGCGGCGCGAGTTAGTGACCCTGGCCAAGAACAACCTGCAAGCGCACCTGCGGGTCAACGACCAGATCGGCCTGCGCACCCAGCGGGGCGTGGGCAGCACCGCCGACGCCGACCAGTCCAACGCCCGTCGGGCCCTGGCGGAAAACAACTACGACACCGCCGAGGTGGACCTGGCCGACGCCGAGGCCAACTTCTATAGCGTGGTCGGGCGCATGCCCGATGAGCTGGAAGCGCCGCCCTCGACCAAAGGGGAAATCCCCGCCGACCTGCGCGAAGCCCAGCAAAGCATGGTGGATAACAACCCGTACCTGAAATCGGCCCAGGCTGACATCCAGTCCGCCGAGAGCCAGTACGAAGTGGCGAAGTCACCGTTCTACCCGCGTTTCGATGCCGAGGCGGCGGTGGGTGCCAACGACAACATCGGCGGTGAAGAAGGTCATGACAACACCTGGCGCGTGGGCATCGTGATGAACTACAACCTGTTCCGCGGCGGCAGCGACAAGGCGCGCCTGGCCTCCAATTCCCACCAGATCAACCAGGCCATGGACATTCGCAACAACGCCCTGCGCCAGCTCAACGAAGACACGCGCCTGGCCTGGAACGCGATGCTCAACGCCCGCAAGCAGACCCCCACCGCCCGCGAATACGCCGACACCACCGCCCGGGTACGCGCCGCCTACCAGGACCAGTTCGGCCTCGGCCAGCGCACCCTGCTCGACCTGCTCGACAGCGAGAACGAGCTGTACAACGCCAACCGTCGCTACACCGAAGTGCGCTACACCGAGGAGTTCTCGATGTATCGGCTGCTGGCGAACATGGGGCAGTTGTTGAGCAAGCAGCGGATCGTCCTGCCGGCCGAAACGATTGCCCAGACCGAGGTCAAGAACCAGGCACGGCTGCCCGAACTGAAGTAGCCCCCCAAAAATGGGAGTGAGCCATTGTGACCAGCATGGAAACCGCAAGCCCTGGCGCCGACCCGCGGCTGAATTTCGATGACCCTTTGCTGGACGGCCTGCTGATCCTCTGCAAACTCCATGGCGCGACGGCCAGCCGCGCCAGCCTGAGCGCCGGGCTCCCTATGGCGCACCAACGCTTGAGCCTGGACCTGCTGCCTCGCGCAGCGGCCCGGGCCAGCTTGCAGGCACGGGTGTTGCGTCGCGAACTGGCGGCCATCTCATCGCTCAACCTACCGGTCATGCTGATCCTGGCCGGGGGCCGTTGTGCGGTGTTGCGGCGCTGGGGCGAGGACGGCCAGGCGCTGATCTTGCCCAGCGAGGCCGATGGCGGCGAGCAATGGGTCAGCCGCGATGAACTGGCCGCCGACTACAGCGGCCAGGCCCTGTTCGCCCGGCCGCGTCATGAGCTGGAAGATCTGCGCGCGCCGCTGGTGCCGCGGGTCGAGGCGTGGTTTCGCGACACCTTGAAGCTGTCGCGCTGGCTGTACAGTGACGCCATCCTGGCGAGTTTGCTGATCAACGTGCTAGGCCTGATGGTGCCGCTGTTCGTCATGCAAACCTACGACCGCGTGGTGCCGAACCAGGCCACGTCCACCTTGTGGGTACTGGTCGTGGGGCTGCTGATCGGCACCGGTTTCGAATTGGTCCTGCGGGTGGTGCGCGCCCATTTGCTGGACACCGCCGGCAAGAAAACCGACGTGATTCTCTCCGCCACCCTGTTCGAGCGCATCACCGGCATGGCGATGAAGGCCAAGCCGGCGACCATCGGCGGCTTCGCCCAGAGCATCCATGACTTCCAGGGCCTGCGCGAGTTTCTCACCGCCGTGACCCTCACCAGCCTGATCGACCTGCCTTTCGCCCTGCTGATGCTGGTGGTGATCGGCCTGCTCGGGGGCTGGCTGGTGGTGATTCCCGTGGTGACCTTCCCCATCACCATTGCCTTGGCGATGATCATCCAGGTGCACCTGCGCGACACCGTACAAAAAAGCCTGGCCCTGGGCGCCCAGCGCCAAGCCTTGCTGATCGAAACCCTCAGTGGCCTGGAAACCCTCAAGGCGTGCAGCGCCGAGAGCGAACGCCAGCATCAATGGGAAAGCACCCACGGCGCCCTCACCCGCCTGGACAGCCACGCGCGCAATCTCTCGGCGCTGGCGACCAACGGCACGCTGTTCCTGCAACAACTGGCGGGCATGGCCACCATCGTCGCCGGGGTCTACAGCATCATCGCCGGCAACCTGAGCGTCGGGGCGCTGGTGGCCAGCTACATGCTCGGCAGCCGGGTGCTCGCACCGCTGGGCCAGATCGCCGGGCTGATCACCCGCTACCAGCAGGCCCAACTCACCATGCGCAGCACCGACGCCCTGATGGCCTTGCCCCAGGAGCGCGATGCCAGTCATAGGCCGCTGGATCACACCCAGCTGCAAGGCGCTCTGGACGTCAGCAGCATGACCTTTCACTACAACGGCCAGAACGCCGCGGCACTGGCCAATATCAGCTTCAGCCTCAAGCCCGGCGAACGGGTCGGCATCATCGGTCGCAGCGGTTCGGGCAAAAGCACCCTGGCGCGCCTGGTGATGGGTTTCCATGAACCGCAGGAAGGCCAATTGCTGCTGGACGGCCTGGACTTGCGGCAACTGGACGTCGCCGACCTGCGCCAACAGATCGGCTACGTCGCCCACGACCTGCCACTGCTGGCTGGCAGCCTGCGAGACAACCTGACGCTGGGGGCACGCTACATCAGCGACGCGCGCATGCTGGAAGTGGCGGAACTGACCGGTGTCACCGAACTGGCGCGCCAACACCCCCAAGGTTTCGACCGTCCGGTGGGCGAGCGCGGGCAACTGCTGTCCGGCGGCCAGCGCCAGGCCGTGCTGCTGGCCCGGGCGTTGCTGCTCGACCCGCCGA
Source organism: Pseudomonas sp. FG6 (assembly GCF_057809015.1). NCBI lineage: Bacteria > Pseudomonadati > Pseudomonadota > Gammaproteobacteria > Pseudomonadales > Pseudomonadaceae > Pseudomonas > Pseudomonas sp. FG6. The sequence continues at coordinate 19,029 of NZ_JBMDJD010000017.1, read as the reverse complement.
TCCTGCTGCTCGACGAGCCCACCAGCGCCATGGACAACAGCAGCGAAGACGTCCTGCGGCAAAAACTCCACGCCCGCGTCCAAGGCAAGACCGTACTGCTGGTCACCCACCGCACCTCGATGCTGAGCCTGGTGGACCGGCTGCTGGTGCTGGACAACGGCCGGATCGTCGCGGACGGGCCGAAGGAAGCGGTGATCGAGGCGTTGCGCAAAGGGCGGGTGGGGTCTGCGGCGGTATAACCCGCTCCAACTTCAGCACATCTGTGGGAGCAAGGCTTGCCCGCGATGCAGGCACCTCGGTTCCAGTAAGACCGCATCAGCTTTATCGCGGGCAAGCCTTGCTCCCACAGGTAATCCTCCCGAGCCACAGGAATGTGTTGGGCTTTATTTTTTCTAACCAACGGGTACCGCCCCATGTCCGCTCAAACACCCGACCCAGTCACCCGCAGCTACTTCGGCAGCTTCAGCAAAAGCGCCGAGAGCGAGTTCATGCCGGAAACAGCCGGGGCCACGTTGCAAGACTCGCCCCGCCGTTCACGCATCACCGTCTGGCTGGCCGCCGGATTGATCGTCAGCGGGTTGGTCTGGGCCAGACTGGCGGTCTTGCAGGAAGTCACCACCGGCGAAGGCAAGGCAATTCCATCCAGCAAGGTCCAGGTTATCCAGAACCTGGAGGGCGGCATCGTCACCGAAATCTTCGTGCGCGAAGGCCAGATGGTGAACAAGGGCGACACCCTGCTGCGCCTGGATGACACGCGGTTTCTGTCGAACAAGGGCGAGAGCGAGGCCGATCGGTACGCCTTGATGGCGCAGGTCGAGCGCCTGTCGGCAGAAGCAGAAGGCCGGCCGCTCCAGATCTCCGCCGAAATCACCAGCAAGGCCCCGCAAGTGGCCGAGGGCGAGCGCTCGCTGTATGAACAGCGGCAACGGCGCCTGGCAAGCGAGCAACGGACCCTGACCGAGCAACTGCGGCAGAAAACCCAGGAGCTGGCGGAGTTTCGCTCCAAACAAGGCCAGTTCAGTTCCAGCCTGGCCCTGTTGCAGGAAGAAATGAACATGTCTGCCCCATTGGTCAGCACCGGTGCGGTGTCCCCGGTGGAGATCCTGCGGCTCAAGCGTAGCGCGGTGGAGATCCGCGGCTCGCTCAATGCCACCACCCTGGCGATCCCACGGGCCGAGTCGGCGATCAACGAGATCAAGAGCAAGATCGACGAATCGGAACAGACCTTCCGCTCCGACGCGGCCAAGGACCTCAACGAGAAACGCACGGAGCTGTCGAAGATCACCGCTTCAAGCATCGCCATCGACGACCGCGTGTCCCGCACCACCGTGGTCTCGCCGGTGCACGGGGTGATCAAGCAATTGAAGGTCAACACCATCGGCGGCGTGGTGCAGCCTGGCAGCGACATGGTGGAAATCGTGCCCCTGGAAGACAACCTGCTGATCGAAGCCAAGGTCCGCCCCCAGGACGTCGCTTTCCTGCACCCGGGCCAGAAGGCCATGGTCAAGTTCAGCGCCTATGACTACACGATCTACGGTGGGCTGAGCGCCAAACTCGAACTGATCGGCGCCGACACCATCACCGACGACAAGGGCAACAGCTTCTACCTGATCCAGGTGCGCACCGACAAAAACCACCTGGGCGGGGATGTGAAACCCTTGCTGATCATCCCGGGGATGGTGGCCACGGTGGATATCATCACCGGGGAGAAAAGTGTCCTGGATTACTTGCTCAAGCCGGTGTTGAAAGCGCGGACCGAGGCGATGCGTGAGCGTTGATCCGGACTCACGTTAACCCTGTGGCGAGGGAGCTTGCTCCCGCTGGGCCGCGCAGCAGCCCCAAAACCATTCACCTCGGTACATCAGGGTAGATCGCGTGGACAGGTTTTACGACGGCTTCGCCCGAGGCGTCGGACCGGCCGAGCGGGAGCAAGCTCCCTCGCCACAGGTACTGCTAGACCCTCCATGATTCTTCTGATAAGTCTCCTCCCCCATCGCCGCAATCTGTCCCTCGATCAACGCCTCGAACGGCCGCAGCAACGGCTCGAAGCTGGTCGGTGTCTCCAGGGTTTGCAGCGCCTGGACAATCGCCTCCACCGTCGACAACGCCCCCGGCCCCGGCGCCTTGCGCAAGCGATAGCGCGACACGCCACCTTCGGCCAGCGTCACCCGCGGCAGCGCCGCCAGCAGCGGATTGAGGTGCAACAACTTGCGCGCCTTGCGCCAGGTGCCGTCAGGCACGACCAACAGCAGCGGTTCGTCGCTGGGCCCATAGGCGTGCAGCGGCTGCGCATCATCGGCGGGAAACAACAGTCGCGCCTGATAGCCCGGCTGCTGGAGCAACCGGGGCAGATCCTCGAACACCTCACCCACGATCAGCTCGGCATTTTCCAGCCCCAGCGCCGCCAGCCGGGCCGTGTTCAAAGCATGGTTCACTTCGCTGGGGTGCTGCAGCAGCAAGACCCGTGTGCGGCTGTCGAGGTTGGGGATCAGCTGGCAGAGGCAATGGCTTTGCGGCCTGAGACAACGCGGGCATTGGGTTCTAGACATGGTCAGGCCTGATTCAGTTGAGCTTTGAGCAAATCATGGAAGGATCGACAGCGCTTTTGTGGCGAGGGATACAGGTTCTTGCGCCCATAAAAAAGATCGCAGTCTTCGGCCGTCTCGTTTGAAACGGTCGAAGACTGCGATCTCTCCAATATCCTGTGGTGTTTACCGGCGGCGCGGTTGACGGCGACGTTGCTCGTCATCGGTGCGGATCGGGACCGGTTGCATCGGCGGCTCGATCAAGCCTAGCGCGACACCCAGGTCATGAAGCCAGTTCTGGATTTTCTCTTTCATCGTGGTGCCCCCTCAAGGGTGATGCGAGCGGCAGAGTGCTCTGGCCCCTTCGCTGTGATAATAGTCCGATGTCTTGCGCAATGCTCGTCCCAGTTTGCAATGATCTGTTACTGAATTGATCCAAATCCAAAACCCGCCGTTCCACTCGATCGCTCAAGCCGATTGCGCCGTCAGCCCGGGGGCTCGCGGCCACGCCTGCTGCTGCAACTCGATCCAGGCGTTCAAGTTCGCCCCGACCATGCCTTTGCGCCACATCAGCCAGGTGGTCGCGCTGGCAAACGGCTCGGCCAGCGGATGGGCGGTCACCCGCTCCCGGCCCGGCAGGCTGGCGAGCATCGACTCCGACATCAACGCCACCCCGGAGCCGGCGATCACACACGCCAGCATCCCTTGGTACGACTCGATCTCCATGACCCGGCCCATGGTCGCGTGATCATGGGAAAACCACGCCTCCAGGCGCATGCGGTACGAACAACCGCGGCGAAACGTGAACACCGAGCGGCCCTGCACATCCAGCGCGCTGCGCACCGGCGGGTGACCGGCCTCGGCAATCAGCACCAGCCGCTCGTCACACAAGGGCACACCGTCCAGCCCCGACAGTTCCAGCGGTCCGTCCACCAACGCAGCGTCCAGACGCCCGGTGAGCAAGCCTTCCAGCAATTCGCCGCTGGGCCCGGATTGCACCTGCAAACTCACCGCCGGGTAAGCCTGGTGATACGCCGACAGCAGGTCCGGCAAGTGAATGGCCGCCGTGCTGTACATCGTCCCCAGCACGAACTCCCCGGCTGGCTGGCCGCCCTGCACGGCGGCATAGGCCTGATCGTGCAGGGCAAACAACTTGCTCGCATAGTCCAACAGGACTTTTCCCGCTGGCGACAACTGCAAGCGCTGACGCTCACGCAGGAAAAGGTCCACGCCCAACTGCTCCTCGAGCTGCTTGAGGCGGGTCGATAAATTCGACGGCACCCGATGCAAACGCTCGGCAGCCCGGGTGATGGAGCCTTCCTCGGCCACCGCCTTGAAAATCCGTAACTGGCTGAACTCCACGACATTCTCCAAAAAAGAACAAGTTACTCACTATTATTCAATTTTAATGAAAGTCAATCGATTCTAGCCTGACGGTCATCGCCTCAACGCTGGAGAACGACCATGTCGCCCCTGATCCGCCTGCTCGCCAGTTTCATCGCCCTGATGATGGCCATGGGCATCGGCCGCTTTTCCCTCACGCCCCAGTTACCTCATTTGATCGGCGAAGGTCAGTTGGACTTGACTGCCGCCGGTCTGGTCGCCGCCGCCAACTACCTGGGTTACTTCCTCGGCGCGGTGGACGCCATGTTTGCACGCCGCCCGCAACAGGTGCGCCGGCGTTTGCTCGGCGGCCTGTGGCTGTGCGTATTGCTGACCCTCGCGTCGTTCTGGGCCTGGGGTTTCTGGCCGCATCTGGCGCTGCGTTTCGGCACCGGTGTGGCGAGCGCCTGGGTGCTGGTGATGATCACCGCCCTGAGCCAACCCCTGGCCGCGCAGGCCGGACGGCCTCGGCTGGGCGCGCTGGTATTCGCCGGGCCAGGGTTGGGGATTTTCCTGACGGGTGTGCTGGCCCTGGGTTCGAATCTGCTAGGCCAGGCGTCCGCCACCCTATGGCTGGCGTATGCCAGCGTGGCGCTGGCGATGTTGCTGGTGATCCTGCCGATTCTCCCGTCCCCCGTCGCAACCACCGCCGTCGCTGCGCCGACCGCGCCCTCCCCGACGCGCGGCATCGCCCGGCTCGGCGTGGTGTACGCCTTGTATGGCGTGGGCTACATCATCCCGGCCACGTTCCTGTCGCAAATGGCGGCGGCGCAGTTTCACGGGCAGTGGCAGGCCGATCTGTTCTGGCCCTGCTTCGGCCTCGCCGCCGCCCTCGGCGTGCTGCTGGTGAGCCTGCGCCGAGCGCATCCACACACCACCGGTCGTTGGTTGACCGCGACACTATGGCTGCAAGCGGCCGGGGTGTTCGCCTGCCTGTTGGGCAGTGGGTCGGGGCTGGCGCTGGGGGTCATCCTGTGCGGCACGCCTTTTCTGGCCTGCATGCAATTGGTGATGCAGCGCTCCCGGGAACTGGCACCCCACGCCACCCAACGCAACGCCGGTCTGCTGACCGCCTGCTTCGCGGTCGGCCAGCTCAGTGGGCCGCTGCTGGCGGCGCTGAGCAGTCATTTCAGCGGCGGCCTGCAACCGGCGCTGATCGCCGCCGGTAGCGGCCTGCTGCTGGCCGGCGGCCTGTTGCTGCGCCCCGCCAGCCAAGGCGCGGCCAACTCTCGCTGCCAAAACCCCTGTGCCCAGGCCGCCCTGCGTTGATCAGGCCTGGCCGGCGGGGCTGAACGCTTTGTGCAACTGCGCGGCGGGCTCGCGTCGCGCCAAGGCGAAATACAACACCCCGCCGAGGAAGCAACCGGTGAACCAGGCGAAATTGGCCATCGGTTGCAGCAACGGCGTGAAGGTGATCGCCACGCCCATCAGCGTCGCCGGAACCAGCGCCTTGACCGCGGTCCAGTTGATACCGCCACTGTAGTAATAACGCCCGCTCGGCCCGTCATTGAACAGCGCATCGACATTGATCTGCTGTTTTTTGATCAGGTAGTAATCCACCAGCAAAATCCCGAACAGCGGGCCGATGAACGCCGCCAGAACGTCCAGGGTGTAGTGAATCACTTCAGGGTTGTTAAACAGGTTCCAGGGCGTGATGAAAATCGACGCCACCGCCGCGATCATGCCACCGGCGCGCCAACTGATTTTGCTCGGTGCCACGTTGGCAAAATCGAAAGCCGGGGAGACGAAGTTGGCGACGATGTTGATGCCGATGGTGGCGGTCACGAACGCAAAGGCCCCCAGCAGCACCGCCATATCGTTGTCGATGCGCGCCACAGTGGCGATCGGGTCATGGAGCATTTCGCCGAACACCGGCAAGGTCCCGGAAACAATCACCACGGTGACCAGCGAGAACGCCAGGAAATTCACCGGCAGCCCCCAGAAATTGCCCCGGCGCACGTCAGCCATGCTCCGGCAGTAACGGCTGAAATCACCAAAGTTCAGGGTCGGGCCGGAAAAGTACGACACCACCAGGGCCGTCGCGACGATCACCTGGCCGAACGCCTGCCAACCGGACAAGGACTTTTCCGCCAGAGTGAAGCTGATGTTGCTCCAACCGGCCTTCCACACGATCCAGCCGGCCAGCAGGAACATCACGGCATACACCAGCGGCCCGGCCCAATCGATGAAACGGCGGATGGACTCCATGCCCGTCCAGAACACCAGCGCCTGGACGAACCACAGGCTGAGGAAACCGAACCAGCCCAAGTAGGACAAACCGGCAAAATGCGCCGTTGCGTAAACGTCCATTGAAGGAAAAAACCGCAGCACCACGATGATCAGCGCACTGGACGCCAGGTACGTCTGAATCCCGTACCAGGCCACGGCGATCAGGCCGCGGATCACCGCAGGAATATTCGCCCCGAACACCCCGAACGCCAGCCGACAGATCACCGGATACGGCACCGCCGCTTGCTGGCTCGGCCTGGCGACCAGGTTAGCGATCAATTGCACGATGCAGATCCCACCCAACAACGCGATCAACACCTGCCAACTCGCCAGGCCCAACGCGAACAGGCTGGCGGCAAACACGTAGCCGCCCACGCTGTGCACATCGCTCATCCAGAACGCGAAGATGTTGTACCAATTCCATTTCTGCGGCAGCGGACCCAAGTCCTCGTTATAGAGGCGGGGGCTGTAGCCGTTGGGCAATTGCTCGGACATTGCGGGGCTCCTTTGAGTACCGCCGTGCCCCCGCGTCAACCTGCTCACCATACTGCGCACGGGAGCCGGCATGGTTTGTATACGAACCGTTACGCAGAATGCGTGCCATAGAGGTGAAATGTGAGACAAACCGGGGGGTGCAGCGGGCATTGAAGCCGGGCAGGAACAGGCATACGCCCACGAACAGGGCGCGAACGCATGCTAAAGGTGCAATATTTTGTATACAGCGCCGGTCAGCTGTGGGAGCAAGGCTTGCCCGCGATGAAAGCGGTGCGGTCTTCAATACCGAGGTGCCTACTTCGCGAGCAAGCTTTACTCCCACACAGCGGGCAAATGAAATCTACTGGGGCCCGCTTGAGGTCAGCTCAATTCGATCCGATCCGCATGAATGACAATCTGCCCATTCTTGTACAGCGCACCAATGGCCTTCTTGAAGTTGCCCTTGCTCACGCCAAACAGGCTGCTGATCAAGGCCGGGTCGCTCTTGTCGCTGACCGCCAGCGTGCCATTACTCTCACGCAACTTGGCGAGGATCTTGGCGTTCAGGCTGCCGGCGGCTTCCTGGCCCACTGGCTGCAAGCTCAGGCTGATCTTGCCGTCCGCACGGACTTCCTTGATGAAGCCCTTCTCCTGCTTGCCAGCGCGCATGAACTTGAAGATTTCGTTCTTGTGGATCAGGCCCCAGTGCTTGTTATTGATGATCGCCTTGAATCCCATGTCGGTGGCTTCGGCGACCAGCAGATCGACTTCCTGCCCTGGCGCGTAGTTTGCTGGCGTCTTGTCCAGGTAGCGATCCAGGCGCGCCGTGGCGGTGATGCGGCGGGTACGCTTGTCGAGATACACATGCACCACACAATACTCGCCGGCGCTCAGTTGGCGCTTCTCTTCGGAGTACGGCAGCAACAGGTCCTTGGGCAGGCCCCAGTCCAGGAAAACCCCGATGCTGTTGACCTCCACCACTTTCAGGCTGGCGAATTCACCCACCTGGACCTTGGGTTTTTCCGTCGTCGCGATCAGTTTGTCGTCGCTGTCCAGATAGATAAAAACATTGAGCCAGTCTTCATCTTCGCTGGGAATATCCTTGGGGATATAACGATTGGGCAGCAAGATCTCGCCATCCGCACCGCCATCCAGATATAAACCGAAGTCTGTGTGCTTGACCACTTGCAAACTGTTGTAGCGCCCGATTAAAGCCATTTCCAAATACCCTCATTGCGAGGGCGGCATTCTACCCGGTTTTGTCCCCTGATTCGGCACCACGTTGCGCCGCGCCTGATTTGTCCCGCCCCTCTGAGCGCAAGGCTGGCCATTCGTCAGGCAGCTTGTGGCGAGCGCCCTTCGCCATAGGCACTGTGCGGTGGTCAGGGATGCTATTTAAAACAGTGGTTTAGGGCCACCACACAGGTTTGAAGCACTCAATATTCCAGCCATTGGCAAAGATTCAAAAGGATATTTGCCCAGCATTTGTCAAGTATTTACTGTACGATGCCCGGCCGATTGATTATCCATAGGTTAATGGCCGCCATGCGCGTAAAAGCATCCCACAGCAAAGCAAAGCCAGCCCCTGCCGTTGAAACCAGCGAGTCGATCAACGACCAGATCGCTGCGTTCCTCAAATCCGGTGGTGAAATCCAACAAATTGCCAAAGGCGTCAGCGGCCAGACATTCGGCCCGTCCAAGCAGATCAGCCTCGGCAAGAAGTAACCTGCGGTACCGGTCCCAAAGCGCTTTGAGCTTCGAAGCGCTTGGACTGCCCCTCTTCCTACCCCGCCCCATTTCGCCTGAATCGACGAACGGCCTCAGTGGCAGCAGCTGCACAGCCTGCTCCGACTCTTTTTACTAAGCGTTACGTATTTGGCCATCTGAACTGCCGCGCGCCTGCCATGCTCAAACAAGACACCCAGGTACTTGCAAGGACTCGCTCATGTCGCGCTGGTTATCACGCACCGCCCTGCTCCTCGCCCTGCTGCTGACCTTCACCGCGTGTAGCCGCATCGGCCTGGCCTATCGCAACCTCGACCTGATCATTCCCTGGACCCTCAACGACTACCTGGAGATCAACGGCGAGCAGAAGGACTGGTTCGACGAACGCCTCAAGGAACACCTGAGCTGGCATTGCACCACCCAATTGCCCGGCTACCTGGACTGGCTCGATCGCCTGAAAATCATGGTGCAAACCAACCAGGTGACCGACCAAGCCCTGCAAGAACGCACCCGGGAAGCCAAGGCCGCCATCGCCGAAACCGCCAGGCGAATCACCCCCTCGGCCATCGAGCTGCTGCAAGGCCTGAGCAATGACCAGGTCGATGACATGGATGCCGCCTTCGTCAAGGACCAGCGCAAACGCCAGCAGCAATACCTCAAGCCGACGTTGCAGGAGCAGATCCAGGAACGCGGCGAACGCATGGAAAAACGCCTCAACGACTGGCTCGGCCCACTCAACATGGCCCAGCGCCAACGGGTGGTGGCCTGGTCCACCGCCCTGGGCGACCAGAACCAGCAATGGATCGCCAACCGGGCCCACTGGCAGAACCAGTTCAGCGCCGCCGTGGCCCAGCGCCACAGCCCCGATTTCCCCCAACGCATCGAACAGTTGCTGGTCAACCGCGAAAGCCTATGGACCCCCGCCTACCGCGAAGCCTACGACAACACCGAAGCCCAGGCCCGCAGCCTGCTCATCGACCTGATGGCCGACAGCACCGCGCCCCAGCGTGAGCGGCTGCTGAAGAAAATCGATGGGGTGAAGAAGGATTTCAGTGATTTGAAATGCCTGAAAGCGGCGCGCTCCTGAAATCACTGAAATCCAATGGGAGGGGCGTATATCCGTCAGGCAATCTGAGCCTTCGAAGCCAGATCATCAAAGGTAAACTCATCCAGCGCATCCTCCTGCTCATCCAACACCTGGCGCGGATGGTCATTGCCCGGAATGCTGCTGTCGATCAGGCTCAACAACCGCGAACCACGGGGCGTCAGCCTGAAGTTCTCGCCGTTACCGCCCTCCTCCTCTGGCCGAGGCTCGATATAGCCGCGCTCCAGCAACAGCTTTTCGTACTCACCGGCGACCGCTTTCAGATGATCGAGGTTCTCGATCGTCTCGCCTTCAGCCGCTTTCGCCGCCGCGTACTCCTCAGCGTAAGCCCGAGGAGCAAAGCTGTGCCCGGCGCCGTTCTGAACTTCGTGCAGCAACCGTTCGATCAAGTCCCAGTTATAAGTCGTCATCCTGGTCCATCCTCCAAAGAGTGAGATGCCTACCCAAGTTGTGACCGAGGTGCTGCGCCGCCGTTCAGCCAGGCTTACCGGCGGGTTGTTTCACCAGCCGACCAACGGCCTGTCGAAATGCTTCAAGGCCAAACGACCACTGTTGAGGCGCCGCATGGGCTGGGCCTTCGACTGGGTCTCATCAAACGGCTGCGACTTCAACGTCGACTTCGGCGTCAGCTTCAAGGCCGAAGACACCGCCGCCGGCAAAGCCACCTACAACTACGAAAAAACCGACAGCGCCGAAGGCGAACTCCCCGGCCTGAGCGTCTTCTACCGCAACGAAGCCGGCGACATCTTCCACACCTACTCCACCTACGCCCGCGGCCTCGACCTCCTGGTCGGCACCTACAACTACCTCGACCTCACGCCCAAGGGCCGCAACGAAGACGAAATCATGGATTGGGTAAGGCACCACGACAAATACGAAGACACCAAGCCCCACAGCTGCTGCCATGGCTGATACGCCAAACCCCAGTCGAGCACCGCCCCACCTGTGGCGAGGGAGCTTGCTCCCGCTGGGCCAGGCTGGCGCTCCAGTGCGAAGCGCCCCAAAGACTGAGCGTCAACATCAAGGGTGATAGACAAGTGACCCTGTTGGGGCTGCTGCGCAGCCCAGCGGGAGCAAGCTCCCTCGCCACGGGGTTTTAGGTCAGATTCAGTTGTTCATAAAAAAACCGGACCCAGGTCCGGTTTTTTCATGAAGCACTCCTGTCGGCTTACTCCGCCGCTGGCGCGGCCGGCTTGCGGCGCTTGAGCGGGGCCATGCCGTCCTTGCTGACCAGCGCCGGGGCGTCGGTTTTCGGGCGGTTGGCGGTCTTGCGCTTGGTGGGGGTCTTGGCGCCGGCTTTTTTCTTGTCGCCCTTGGCGTCGACCTTTTTCTTCTTCACGCCAACGGCCTTGCCCGAGGCCTTGACCTTTTTCGGTCCGCCGTAGGTGCCTTTGACTTCCTTGATGGTGCGCCGCTCGAAGCTCTGCTTGAGGTAGCGCTCGATGCTCGACATCAGGTTCCAGTCGCCGTGGCAGATCAGCGAGATCGCCAGGCCGTCGTTGCCCGCACGACCGGTGCGGCCGATGCGGTGTACGTATTCGTCGCCGCTGCGGGGCATGTCGAAGTTGATGACCAGGTCCAGGCCTTCCACGTCCAGGCCGCGAGCCGCGACGTCGGTGGCGACGAGGATTTTCACCCCGCCCTGCTTGAGGCGGTCGATGGCCAGCTTGCGGTCCTTCTGGTCTTTCTCGCCGTGCAGCACGAACGCCTTGTATTCCTGGGCAACGAGGCGACCGTAGATGCGGTCGGCCATGGCCCGGGTGTTGGTGAAGACGATGGCTTTTTCGTAGGTTTCGTTGGCCAGCAACCAGTTCACGATCTGCTCTTTGTGCTGGTTGTGGTCAGCGGTGATGATCTGCTGGCGGGTGGTGGAGTTCAGTTGGCTGACCGCGTTGAGCTGCAGGTGCTCCGGGTTGTCCAGCACCTTGGCGACCATTTCGCGCAGGCCCGAACCACCGGTGGTGGCGGAGAACAGCATGGTCTGCTGACGGTTGGCGCATTCGTCCACCAGGCGTTGCACGTCTTCGGCAAAGCCCATGTCCAGCATGCGGTCGGCTTCGTCCAGCACCAGCACTTCGACTTCCTTGAGGTCGAGGTTGCCGGCGTTCAGCTGCTCGATCATCCGTCCCGGCGTGCCGATCAGGATGTCTGGCACCTTGCGCAGCATGGCGGCCTGGACCTTGAAGTCTTCGCCACCGGTGATCAGGCCAGACTTGATGAAGGTGAACTGCGAAAAACGCTCCACTTCCTTCAGGGTCTGCTGGGCCAGTTCACGGGTCGGCAGCAGGATCAGCGTCTTGATGCTGACGCGGACCTTGGCCGGGCCGATCAGGCGGTTGAGGATCGGCAGCACGAACGCGGCGGTCTTGCCGCTGCCGGTCTGCGCCGTCACCCGCAGGTCACGCCCCTGGAGCGCGAGCGGAATAGCCGCTGCCTGCACCGGCGTTGGCTCGACAAATTTAAGCTCGGCCACGGCTTTGAGCAGGCGTTCGTGCAGGGCGAATTCGGAAAACACGGGTGCTACCTCGAAGAAATGCAAAAAATCAGCTGCATAGGGTAACGGTTTCGAACGCGCAGGCCGAGTTTCTTTATGCAAACGGCGACAATCAGTGGCTTTTTTTGGCCGCCAGCCGTCATCAACGGTCACCTGGACAGGCTTAAATGCTCTAATCGTCCGTCGCATCTTTAGAGAAGAACCGCTTTCCCCATGGACATCAAACAGCTCTGGCTCGACCTCCAAGACCTCTGGGGTGCCCTTGACCAGCATCCGCTCCTGCATTCCGGCCTCGGCCTGGTGGTGCTGCTGGCCATTTCCCTGGTGCTCGGACGCGTGGCGCGCTACCTGATTTTGCATGCGGCCAAGTTGCTCGGGCGCCAACCCGCCTTGAACTGGGTCAACGATTTGCGCCAGAACAAGGTCCTGCATCGCCTGGCGCAAACGACACCCTCGCTGATGATCCAGTTCGGCCTGCACCTGGTGCCTGGGCTCGGCAAGACCAGCCTGGTGTTCCTCGGCAACATCGCCACGGCCTTCACCGTCCTGTTCATGGTCTTGGCCCTCAGTGCCCTGCTCAGCGCCCTGCTGGATGTCTATGCCCGCACCGAGCACGCCCGGACCCGTTCGATCAAAGGCTATGTGCAACTGACGAAGATGGTCCTGTATGTGTTCGGCGCGATCATCATTGTCGCCACGCTGATCGACCGTTCGCCGCTGTTGCTGCTGTCGGGCCTGGGTGCGATGTCGGCGGTGATCCTGTTGGTCTACAAGGACACCTTGCTGTCGTTCGTCGCCAGCGTGCAGTTGACCAGCAACGACATGCTGCGGGTCGGCGACTGGATCGAGATGCCCCAGGTCGGCGCCGACGGTGACGTGGTGGACATCACGCTGCACACGGTCAAGGTGCAGAACTTCGACAAGACCATCGTCTCGATCCCCACCTGGCGCCTGATGTCCGAATCGTTCAAGAACTGGCGCGGCATGCAACAAGCCGGCGGTCGACGGATCAAGCGCAGCCTGTTCATCGACGCCAGCGGCGTGCGGTTTTTGCATGACGAGGAAGAACAGCGCCTGACCCAGGTGCGCCTGCTGACCGACTACATCGGCCGCAAACAGGCCGAGCTCAAGGCCTGGAACGAAGCCCAGGGCAACGTCGCGGCCATGTCGGCCAACCGCCGCCGGATGACCAACCTGGGCACCTTCCGCGCCTACGCCCTGGCCTATTTGAAAAGCCACCCCGAGATCCAACCGAACATGACCTGCATGGTCCGTCAGCTACAGACCACCGCCCATGGCATCCCGCTGGAAATCTACTGCTTCACCCGCACCACGGCGTGGACCGATTACGAGCGCATCCAGGGGGATATTTTCGATTACCTGCTGGCGGTGATGCCGGAGTTCGGGTTGAACCTGTACCAGCAGCCGAGCGGCATGGACCTACGCTCAGGGCTGCTGCCGGCGGTGCTGGGGGCGAGCACTGTTTCGGAGCCGCAGAAGCAGGTGGTCTGACCCTCAAAAGCGCTTAAGTGAACAGCAAGCCCGCTCCCACATGAGGGGTATGCGGTGGTCTTTAAATCGCGGGCAAAAAAAAGCCCGATCTCGCTAAAGCGTTCAATCGGGCTGATGCACTCAGGAGCAACAAGTGCAAAGGGAGGTTCGATGCGCGAAACGTCTGAAGGGAATTGCCAGGCCACTAGACCACCTGGCGATTACCCGAAGATTAAGACTCAGGCCACCTGGGACAGTCTGGCATTAGCCTGATTCAAGCCTTTTTCCTGGAAATCGCCACCCAGGTTCATGCCTTCGGCGTGAATGAAGGTCACGTCATGGATGCCGATAAAGCCCATGACCTGGCGCAGGTAGGGTTCCTGGTGGTCGGTGCTGCCACCGGCGTGGATGCCGCCGCGAGCGGTCAGCACGAAGGCGCGTTTGCCGGTCAGCAGGCCTTGGGGGCCGGTGGGGGTGTATTTGAAGGTCACACCGGCACGCAGCACGTGGTCCAGCCAGGCTTTCAAGGTGCTGGGGATGGCGAAGTTGTACATCGGCGCGGCCATCACCAATACATCAGCGGCCAGCAATTCATCGGTCAGTTGGTTGGAGCGCTCCAGGGAGGCGTTCTCGATGTCGTTGCGCTGCTCGGCAGGCTTCATCCAGCCACCCAACAAATGGGCATCCAGGTGCGGTACCGGGTTGATGGCCAGGTCGCGAACGCTGATTTCGTCGGCCGGGTGCGCTGCTTTCCATTGGCTGATGAAGGTCTGGGTCAGTTGGCGGGAGACCGAGTCTTGCTGGCGGGCACTGCTTTCGATGATCAGAACGCGGGACATGGCTTGTAGGCTCCATCTGAGAATGTTGTCAGTCGATGGAGTGAAGGTTAAGCGCTAGCCAATCGATGAAAAAGCGCAAATAATTGCTGCAAAGCATCGATATTTTCGTTTAGATGCGGAGCAAGCGCTGCGTCGCCTGCCCCGCTCCGGTTATTTGGGCTGGCAGGTCAGCTTGATGCGCAGCTTGATGATGTTGCGGTTGAACTTGGCCGTGGCGTTCTTGAACTTGCCGGCAGCGACTTCGATCTTGCGGGTGCGCGGCGCCTCGGGGCCGTTGTTGAAGACCACGGTACAGGCCGCATCGGTGCTGCCGTAGTTGTTGACCTGGATGGAGCCGATGTCGGCGTCGGTGTCATAGGCGTTGTAGTCAATGCTCAAGCCGTTGAGGTGTTTTTCCACATCGATCGGGTAGGCAAACGCAGTCAGTGGCAGCAAGGCCAGCACCACACAACAGATTTTTTTCATTCGGCAGTCTCCACCAAGGGACCGCCAGCTTAGGACAAGAGGAGCTGGATATGAAAGCGCCCCGCGTGACCCTTGATCAATGGCGAACGTTGCAAGCCGTGGTGGACCACGGCGGTTTCGCCCAGGCCGCCGAAGTGCTGCATCGCTCCCAATCGTCGGTGAGCTACACCGTGGCCCGCATGCAGGATCAACTGGGCGTACCGCTGCTGCGCATTGACGGACGCAAGGCCGTGCTGACCGAAGCCGGTGGCGTGTTGTTGCGCCGCTCACGGCAACTGGTGAAACAGGCCAGCCAATTGGAAGACCTGGCCCATCACATGGAGCAAGGCTGGGAAGCCGAGGTGCGCTTGGTGGTCGACGCGGCGTACCCCACTGCGCGCCTGGTGCGAGCCCTGACGGCGTTCATGCCGCAGAGCCGCGGCTGCCGGGTGCGGCTGCGCGAGGAAGTGCTGTCGGGGGTCGAAGAGGTCCTGCTGCAAGGCGTCGCCGACCTGGCCATCAGCAGCCTTAGCATCCCCGGTTACCTGGGCGCGGAACTCTCCGACGTGGAGTTCGTCGCCGTCGCCCATCCCGAACACGCCTTGCATCGACTCAACCGCGAGCTGACGTTCCAGGACCTGGAAAGCCAGTTGCAAGTGGTCATCCGCGACTCTGGCCGCCAGCAACCCCGTGACGTCGGCTGGCTTGGCGCCGAACAGCGCTGGACCGTCGGCAGCCTCGCCACCGCCGCGACCTTTGTCGGCAGCGGCCTGGGCTTTGCCTGGCTGCCTCGCCACATGATCGAGCGGGAATTGAAGGAAGGCACGCTCAAACGTCTACCCTTGGACCAGGGTGGCAGTCGCAACCCCAGTTTCTATTTGTATTCGAACAAGGAAAAACCCCTGGGCCCGGCCTCGCAGATTCTCGTCGAACTGCTGCGCACCTTCGACACCGCACCACTGGACACGCCGTTCGCCGCCCCTGAACAAGCCTGACAAGGACTTCGCCGATGGCCTATTTCGAACATGAAGATTGCAATCTGCACTACGAAGAATATGGTCACGGCGCGCCCTTGCTGCTGGTCCACGGGCTGGGTTCCAGTACCCGGGACTGGGAAAAGCAGATCCCGGTGTTTTCCAACCACTACCACGTGATCGCGGTGGACGTGCGCGGGCATGGACGCTCGGACAAACCACGCGGGCCCTACAGCATCGAAGGTTTCAGCGCCGACCTGATCGCCCTGATCGAGCATCTGGAGCTGGAACCGGTGCACCTGGTGGGCTGGTCCATGGGCGGCATGATCGCTTTTCAACTGGCGCTGGATGCCCCGCCTCTGGTCAAGAGCCTGTGCATCGTCAACAGCGTGCCTGAAGTCAAAATCCGCACGCTCGACGATGGCTGGCAATGGTTCAAGCGCTGGAGCCTGATGCGCATCCTCAGCCTGGGGGCCATCGGCAAGGCCTTGGGCGCCAAGTTGTTCCCCAAGCCGGAGCAAACCGATTTACGCTTGGAAATGTCCCGACGCTGGGCAAAAAACGATAAACATGCTTATCTCGCCAGCTTCGATGCCGTCGTGGGCTGGGGCGTTCAGGAACGACTGTCCGACATCACCTGTCCAACGCTGGTCATCTGTGCCGACCACGACTACAGCCCGGTGGCGGTGAAACAAGCCTATGTAAAGCTGCTACCGGATGCACGGCTGGTGGTCATTGCCGATTCACGGCACGCTACCCCGCTGGATCAATCCGAACGCTTCAACCAAACGCTGCTCGATTTTTTGACCGTAACCGACTCCACCACTCAGGACCACTGACCCTATGCTGAAAAAACTCGCCCTCGCCGCCGGTACCGCATTGTTCGCCGCCAACCTGATGGCCGCGCCAGCACCCCATGTGTTGCTGGACACCAGCAACGGCCAGATCGAAATCGAACTGGACCCGGTCAAGGCTCCCATCAGTACCAAGAACTTCCTCGAGTACGTGGACAGCGGCTTCTACAACAACACGATTTTCCACCGTGTGATCCCGGGCTTCATGGCCCAGGGCGGCGGCTTCACTCAAGCCATGCAACAGAAAGACACCAAGGCACCGATCAAGAACGAAGCCAGCAACGGCCTGCACAACGTGCGTGGCACCCTGGCGATGGCACGCACCTCCGACCCGAACTCGGCCACCGCGCAGTTCTTCATCAACGTCGCCGACAACGCCTTCCTCGACCCGGGCCGTGATGCCGGCTACGCGGTGTTCGGCAAAGTGGTCAAGGGCATGGACGTGGTGGACATCATCGTCAACTCGCCTGCCACCACCAAACAAGGCATGCAGAACGTGCCCGTCGACCCGGTGCTCATCAAGTCGGCCAAGCGCATCGACTGATCACGGCACGCGGCAAGCCTGGGCGGCGACGGCAGTCCCGCGCCGCCCATAGCAAAAGGAGAGCCCCCGCCAGGGCATTGACTGATGGTTTATCGCCGTTTCGAAAAACTGATCGACATCTTCCGCGACGCTCCGACCTCGGCCCCACCGAACCGCGTCCTGCCCTTCTACACCTACTACTTGAAACAAGTCTGGCCCAGCTTCGCGGTGCTGCTGGTGGTCGGCCTGATCGGCGCGCTGATCGAAGTGGCGCTGTTCAGCTACCTGAGCCGTATCATCGACCTGGCCCAGGCCACGCCCAATGCCGACTTTTTCAAGGTCCACGGCCTGGAGTTGGCGTGGATGGCGGTGGTGACGCTGATCCTGCGGCCCATCTTCGTTGCCCTGCATGACCTGCTGGTGCACCAGACCCTGAGCCCCGGCATGACCAGCCTGATCCGCTGGCAAAACCACAGCTACGTGCTCAAGCAGAGCCTGAATTTCTTCCAGAACGACTTCGCCGGGCGCATCGCCCAGCGCATCATGCAAACCGGCAACTCCTTGCGCGATTCTGCGGTGCAGGCCGTGGACGCGCTGTGGCACGTGCTGATCTACGCCATCAGCTCCCTGGTGCTGTTCGCCGAAGCCGACTGGCGCCTGATGATCCCGCTGTTGCTCTGGATCGCCGCCTTCATCGGCGCACTGTATTACTTCGTGCCACGGGTCAAGGAACGCTCGGTGGTGTCGTCCGATGCCCGTTCCAAACTGATGGGGCGAATCGTCGACGGCTACACCAACATCACCACCCTGAAACTGTTCGCCCACACCCACTTCGAACAACAGTACGCCCGCGAAGCCATCGCCGAGCAGACCGAAAAAGCCCAGCTGGCCGGTCGGGTGGTGACCAGCATGGACGTGGTCATCACCAGCCTGAACGGCTTGCTGATCGTCAGCACCACCGGCCTGGCGCTGTGGTTGTGGAGCCAGTCGCTGATCAGCGTCGGGGCCATTGCCCTGGCGACCGGGCTGGTGATCCGCATCGTCAACATGTCCGGCTGGATCATGTGGGTGGTCAACGGCATCTTCGAAAACATCGGCATGGTCCAGGACGGTTTGCAGACCATCGCCCAACCCGTCAGCGTCACCGACCGCGAGCAGGCCAAACCCTTGGCGGTGGCTCGCGGCGAGGTGCGTTTCGAGCACGTGGACTTTCACTACGGCAAGCAAAGCGGCGTGATCGGCGACCTCAACCTGAACATCAGGCCCGGTGAAAAAATCGGCTTGATCGGTCCGTCCGGCGCCGGTAAATCCACTCTGGTCAACCTACTGTTGCGTCTCTATGACGTACAGGGCGGGCGCATTCTCATCGACGACCAGGACATCGCCGACGTCAGCCAGCAAAGCCTGCGCGAACAGATCGGCATGATCACCCAGGACACCTCGCTGCTGCACCGTTCGATCCGCGACAACCTGCTGTACGGCAAGCCCGACGCCACCGATGCGCAACTCTGGGACGCCGTGCGCAAGGCCCGCGCCGATGAATTCATCCCGCTGCTGTCCGATGCCGAAGGTCGCACCGGCTTCGATGCCCACGTGGGCGAACGCGGCGTGAAGTTGTCCGGCGGCCAGCGCCAGCGCATCGCTATCGCACGGGTACTGCTCAAGGACGCGCCGATCCTGATCATGGACGAAGCGACCTCGG
Source organism: Pseudomonas sp. FG6 (assembly GCF_057809015.1). Taxonomy (NCBI): domain Bacteria; kingdom Pseudomonadati; phylum Pseudomonadota; class Gammaproteobacteria; order Pseudomonadales; family Pseudomonadaceae; genus Pseudomonas; species Pseudomonas sp. FG6. Next base: position 267 of record NZ_JBMDJD010000017.1, on the reverse strand, counting down.
CCCTGGACTCGGAAGTCGAGGCGGCGATCCAGGAAAGCCTCGAGACGCTGATGCAAGGCAAGACCGTAATCGCCATCGCTCACCGCCTCTCCACCATCGCCCGCATGGACCGCCTGGTGGTGCTGGAACACGGCCGCATCGCCGAAACCGGCAGCCATGCCGAACTGCTGGCCCAGGGTGGGTTGTACGCACGGTTGTGGCGGCATCAGACCGGTGGGTTCGTGGGGATCGACTGATCCCCCGCGGCCTCTGTGGCGAGGGAGCAAG